>NZ_SGPI01000005.1:0-110105 GCF_004208845.1 Pseudoalteromonas sp. CO348
CGCTAGTTGACGTGATTGAACGTCCTAAGAAAGCTTAATTTTAGTTTTTAACTAAATTAGACTTTTATAAAGCCCCGGCATCTGCTGGGGCTTTTGCGTTTCTGGATAATTTTTATAAATAGCTATCGAGCGTCAGGTTAAACACCCGATCTACGGTACTCTTTATAGAAAGAAAGCATCAAGCGTACAACTAAGTTGCACGCACACGATGAAAACAACACAGCTACTCACAGGTGACGTCGTGACTATTCGCGAATGTGCACCAATTTCTAAGAAAAAACCTTGGACGCTAGTTGACGTGATTGAACGTCCTAAGAAAGCTTAATTTTAGTTTTTAACTAAATTAGACTTTTATAAAGCCCCGGCATCTGCTGGGGCTTTTGCGTTTCTGGATAGCTCTTATAAGCCGCTATCAAACCTCAGGTTAACCACCCGATCTACAGTACTCGTGATACAAAGCGTCAAGTGGATAAATGAGCCTCAAGACCTTATCTAAATAAGGTAGCTTTACCTTAGCTCAAATGAGGTGTTCGTTTTTTGAGCGATACGTTTTGTAGCTTATTAAGGTTGAAAATTTTGGGGGGGGGTGTTATTTTTCACCTTTATTTATCTGGTGTGAAGAAGGATACTTGGGCGCTCTTTTTAGTTCGTCTTAACCAGTAATCAATAGCAATTCATATCTTATTTAGTTAGTGGATCTATCTCATGATTTACGCTGAGTATTTTCTGGTTTTTGTATGCTTTTTTAGTTACAGATATATTCTCCAATTGCCAGAGTTTATACATGTTCCAACACTTTGTACTAACCCGCTTTAATTTGCGTAAGAAAGATTGGCTAGAAACAAAATCAAAAACACAAGTCCTAACCGATGAGTGGATGAGAAATCGGTTAGAGCTATTTGAAAATTATTGTTTCGCTTCAGTGAAAGCACAAACTGAGCAAAACTTTAATTGGCTCGTTTTCTTTGATGTATCGACCACTCCTGAGTTTCGTGAAATCATCGATCGTTTAGCCTCTGAGCTCAGGGCATTCATACCTATTTACGCTGATGGAATGGAGGAGTTTTTACCTGCCATCCAACGAGAGTTAAATGCACGATTAACCCAGCCATACTTGATTACTTCACGTCTGGATAATGATGACTGTTTACATCAGGACTATATTAAGGAAGTACAAGCACAGTTTGATCAGCAGAGCTTTTTGGCTATAGACTTTATCGATGGCTTTACACTTCAAGTAGCTCCAAAAGTGAGATTTGCCAAACATGCGCACGTGCATAATCCATTTTTAAGCCTAATTGAAACAAGTAAAGAGTATAAAACGATTTGGTGTAATGAACGCCATGGTTATTGGTCTGAAATTAAGCAAGTAAAGATTGTACGAAAAAAGCCAATGTGGATGTCCGTGATTCATATCGAGAACAAAATTAATGCATTTAAGGGTTTTGGTGATGTGAACCTAGAACAACTTCAGGCATTCAATATTTGCCCGAGAGCTTGGGATTACATAGAGACAAATATTGAGCCATATAGAGCCTGGCATACTCAGGGACTATATCATCAGCTTCGAACAGGATGGAAAGTCAACGCTAAAATACTGAGAAGGAAATTATTTCATGGCAGCTAGATTACATAATAATATGATTTAACTCGTGTTTCTGTATGGTTTAGGTGACAGTTTTGAGAAGGCTGGTGCACAATGAGCGGTAAGAGCCGTACAGTATGATGTCGTGTCGTTAGTCATAAAGTGGACAAGTCAATTGTTGTTATTGAACGTAATTGATTTACGTTACCTTTTATTGGAAAAGCAAGCGTCAAGCGTACAACTAAATGGACCTCATAATTAAGCTAAGTGATCTAAGAAAAAATCTTGGACGCTAGTTGACGTGATTGAATGCCCTAAGAAAGTTTAATTTTAGTTTTTAACTAAATTAGATTTTTATAAAGCCCCTGCATCAGCTGGGGCTTTTTCGTTTCTGGATGTATGTTTGAGCGCAACGAAGATGGTTGGTTATTACCTCTATATACTTATTTGTTCCAGAGTAGATAGCTTTATCGCAGTGCTAGACGTAATACGCCGCTCCTTATTCAACAAGATAATCATAAATATGGAGCATTAAAGGTCGTTACTTTACTTTGTTCGATTTTTAATCGGTACATTTCTTTACTAAATCAAAAAACACGACAATGATTATTGTATTAAATACAAGCTAATAGTTTTGGCATCTATGAATGCTGATGGGCTTATCTATAAATACAATGTCAGGTGCTTTTATGCTTTCTAAGTTAAGGTTAAGCCAACAATTATCTACTTCATTTGGAGTAATGATTGTACTTATGGTTGCACTCTCTAGCGTCGCTTATATTGGATTGAATGGCGGTTATAGTAATTTTGTTGAGTATCGCTCTCTGGCAAGAGCGAGCAATCTAGCAAGTACATTGGAAGCGAACTTGCTCTCACTTAGGATCAATGTGCTGAATTATTTGAAGCAGCAATCAAAAGACGATATTGAACAATTTGAACAGAAAGTGAAGCTTTTACATGATGCATTAGCAGAAGCCAAGGAGGCCCTTAATCAAAGAGAAAGCAAGCAACTTATTGAAAAAAGTGAAACAGCTTTGGTTACATATGAAACTGCTTTTAGGGAGATTATGGCACTTTATGGTCGTAGAAATACTGTGGTTCATGACGGGCTGGATAAAATAGGCCCTCAAATGCGCAAGAATATTTCGCAATTAATAGAATCTAGCATTGATATGAGTGACTTTGAAGGACTTGCGGCTGCTACACATATGCAGGAAAAGCTGCTGCTAGGAAGACTTTTCGTAACGAAATTCTTAGTGAGTAACCAGTTAGATGACTACAACAGAGCTATGGATGAACTAAAGCAAGAGAAGATGTTTCTAACTCAGTCTAAGTCTAGGTTTATGAATGAAAATGCAAAAAATTTACTGTTTGATATAGAACAATCAGGAGAACGCTACTTAGATGGAGTGAGAGAAGTACAAGATATTATCACAGAGAGAAATCGACTGATTACCGAAGTACTAAATATTAATGGCCAAAATATCGCAGAGTATTTGGCACGTGTGAAAGAATCGATCAAGGAAAGGCAGGATGAATTAGGTCCCATAGCTCAAAGTGAGAGTAGGAAGACAGTAACAATTATTATTGCAGTATCTGTTGTGGTGATTTTGTTAGGCTGTTTTTTAAGTTGGTATATCACACGACTAATCAAGGCCCCTATTGGTGGAGAGCCAAAAGAAATCGCGGAAGTGGCATCAAGGATAGCCAGTGGCGACCTCACTATACAGTTTGACAGGGGGGAATCGGTCAGCGGTATTTATTTGGCAATGCGTGATATGGCTGACAAACTAAAAGCCATCATTGCAGAAATTCAAAGCTCCACGCATGCATTATCTTCCTCGTCGGAAACACTTAGTGCTATCACTGCCCAGTCTAAACAGGGGGCGGACAACCAAATGGAGCAACTCAGTCATAGTGCTGTTTCGATGAATGAAATGGCTGCCACGATTGCTGAAATAACCCAAAGTGCTCAACTCGCAGCGGATGCTGCGACCGATGCGGATTCTCAATCTAATTCAGGTGTTCAAGTTGTTGTTGAAACACAGCAAGCAATGGAGGGCCTCGTTGGTAAAATAGAAAATGTTAGCAAAACCATTGAGAATCTTGAACAAGAAACAGAGTCGGTAGGTTCTATTTTGGATGTCATTAGGGGTATAGCGGAGCAAACTAACCTGTTGGCGCTCAACGCAGCAATTGAAGCCGCAAGGGCTGGTGAACAAGGGCGTGGCTTTGCTGTAGTGGCCGACGAGGTGAGAAGCCTTGCGAGTCGCACCCAGAAGAGCACGGATGAAATTCAGGAGATGATCTCTAAGTTGCAAAATGAAGCGAAGCGCTCCGTTGGCATGATGCGAGAGAATGTGAAAGACGCGAAAGATACAGCAGACAAGTCAGCGAAAACGGATGAAGTGTTACAAGCGATTTCTTCCTCTGTGAGTACGATTAAAGATATGAATCTACAAATAGCCAGTGCTTCTGAGGAACAAAATACGGTTACACAGCAAATTTCGCAAAGTGTGACAGAAATCAGCGAAACCGCGCAAGAGACAGCAACCGGAGCCGAGCGAGCGTCAGAGGAAGCATTGTCGCTGCTGTCTTTATCCCGCGCACTAGATAAGTCGGTGAGCAGTTTTAGATTATAAGTGATGATACTAAGCATTGGGGAATAGCACTAAAGTGTGCTGTCTTTTTACGGTACAGCCGTTATGCTAGAGCAAACAATAAAAAATCATCACAGTTATGTTTTCTATCGGGCTGATCAGTCTTATTGCGCTGCTGTATTTAGCGCTTTTATTTACCATTGCATGGGGCGCAGATAGGGCGAGTACTAAATTTAGGTCTTATCGTGCCAAGCAAGTTACTTATGCCTTGTCACTTGGGGTATATTGCACCTCTTGGGCGTTTTTTGGTACTACCGCGCAAGCGGCAAATAATGGCTGGTGGCTTGCCCCAACTTATGTTGGCACGATTTTACTGTTTATATTTGGTTGGCAAGTCTACACACGAATTGCTGAAATATGTCGCCAGCAGCAACTTACTTCCATGGCGGACTTTATTGCCACTCGTTACGGTAATTCTTCTAGTCTGTCTGGACTCATTTCTCTGATCTCTGTCATTGCGGTTGTGCCCTATATTGCCCTTCAGCTTAATGCTACCAGTGCCAGTATCGGTATGCTAACAAGCGACACCCAGCGGGTGAGTGTCGCGTTTTGGCAGGATAGTACTTTTTATATCACCTTGCTGTTAGCCCTTTTTGCTATTTTGTTCGGCACGCGTAGGCTGAGACCCAGTGAGCATAACCCAGGGTTGATGACTGCAATCGCCTTTGAGTCATTAGTTAAGTTACTGGCGTTTATTGCCGTTGGTGTCTATGTCTGTTTTGTGCTCTTTGAGTCACCCTCTCACTTATTTAACCAAGCGGAGCAGCAGGGAATTACCAAGCAAATAGAGGCATCGGCTAGCCCAACCTATGTTTATTTAGTCCATGTTCTTTTAGGGGTATTGGCAACGCTTTGTTTACCGAGGCAGTTTCATACCTCTTTTATTGAATATGATGAACAAAACCAGTTTAAGACCGCACGTTGGTTGTTTCCTGTTTATTTATTGCTAATTAATTTGTTTATTTTGCCAATCGCCTACGCCGGACTGGTTTATTTTAATGGTCAAGATGTTGGCTACGATACGTTTGTGCTCGCCTTACCACTGGGTTCTGATGCGCCTCTAGTTGCTTTGACAGCCTTTCTGGGAGGGTTTTCTGCGGCGACGAGCATGGTGATAGTTTCAGCCATCGTGCTATCTATTATGATCACCAATGACTTTATCAATCAATTTTTGTTGCGCCGCTCGCAGTTAAATTCGAGCCATCGGGGCTTATCTAAGTTTAATCTGCTCAATGCTCGACGGGTGGTCATTGTTGGCATTTTATTATTGAGTTACGCCAGTCATCGCGTGCTGGCTGAGGGCAACACGTTGGCCAATATGGGGCTCATGTCATTTGCCTTGGTTGCGCAGTTTGCGCCCGCGATGGTGGTTGGTTTATGGTGGCGTGGGGCTTCATGCTTAGGCGCGCAATTGGGGATTGTGACTGGGTTTGCTATTTGGTTTTACACGCTGTTGTTACCGAGCCTCATTAGTGGCTTTAACTTCGAAAGTCACTGGTTGAGCGCGGGACCTTTGAATATCACATGGTTAGCACCTTTAGACTTTTTGGGTCTGGGGTTAGACAGTACTAGCCAGTCTGTCCTGATCTCTTTAAGTGCAAATTTGTTGGTTTATTTGCTGGTGCCGTTTATTTCATCTGCACGTCTTGCTGAGCGCTTACAAAGCAATAAATTTGTAATGCCGTCCAAATCTGCACAGTCCGCTAACACGGTATTGAGTTACCAAGACTTAGCAACATTACTGCAGCGCTTTAGCGAGCAAGCGCGTGCGCAGCAGCTTGTCGAGCTTCATTTTCCTAAGGAGCCTGCCAACTGGAAACAGCCAGCGCCATTGCAAGTTGAAAATATGATCGAGCGGGAAATGTCGACGCTCGTTGGTGGGGCATCTGCGAAACTGATTTTAGATGTCGCCAAAGATGAAAAACGCCAACCTTTAGAGCAAGTTGCAGAATTTGTCGATGAAGCGTCACAGGTGCTACGTTTTAATCGCGACTTACTGCAGTCGACGATAGAAAACGTCAGTCAGGGGATAAGTGTAGTAGATAGCCAACTGCAATTGGTCGCTTGGAACCAGCGCTACGCAGAAATGTTTAATTATCCAGACAATGCGTTGTTTATCGGGCGTCCTGTGGCTGAGCTTATTCGTTACAATGCGCAGCGCGGACTATTTGGTGATGCCGATGTCGAGCAGCAAGTAGAGAAGCGTCTATCACATTTACGACGAGGCAATGCGTATCGCTACCGTCGAGAGCACCATGATGGCCGAGTGTTTGAAATGCAAGGTAACCCATTGCCTGGAGGTGGATTTGTAACGACCTATACAGATATCACCGAGTTTGTAAAACAACAATCCTTACTAGAGCAAGTTAATGTCAATCTAGAAGAAACGGTCGCGGCAAGGACCAAAGAGTTGATAGACGCCAACCGTGCTTTATCTTCTGCAAAACGCCAAGCAGAATATACGACGGAGAGTAAGACCCGATTTTTCGCCGCAGCGAGTCATGATCTGTTACAGCCATTCAATGCAGCGAGCCTGTTTTGCTCATTGATGAGTGAAAAGGCCCAAGGGACCGACTTAGCTGAGCTTTCACAAAGCATCAAAAGTTCATTGGCAAGTGCTGAAGAGCTGTTGTCGAGCATTCTTGAACTAACGAAATTAGAAGCTGGGGCGTTTAAGGTTAATCGCTCGCGCTTTGCGTTGTCGTCACTGCTGGAACCATTGGAAAATGAATATGGGGCAGTAGCAAAAGACAAAGGATTAGCGTTTGCAGTGCGGGTTTGTGATGTCATGCTCTACACCGATAAAGCACTGCTAAAAAGGGTATTGGGAAACTTACTGAGCAACGCTATCCGTTATACTGAGTCTGGTACGGTAAGACTTATCGCTGAATGTCAGGGGGAGAGTGTTTCTATCATTGTTGAAGACACTGGAGTGGGCATTGCAAAGCAAGATCAGGACGCCATATTTCAAGAGTTCAAACAGCTCCACAGTAAAGAACTGGCGCAGGGGTTAGGGCTCGGGCTTGCTATCAGTAAACGGATATGCGAAGTGTTGGAAATTCCCATCACCCTTGGCTCACAACTTAATAAAGGCACCCAATTTACCTTAACACTACCAAGTTATGGAAAGCAGACGGATCAAAAGGCCGAAGTAACCGCTGATAAACTCAGCGGTGATTCGCAACTATCGGGTCTGTCTATTTGGTTGCTCGATAATGATGCCAATGCACTTAATGCATTATCTCAAGTATTACTGAGTTGGGGATGCCAAGTAGCTGTGGCGCGAGATGAAGCAGAGCTTAGTGCGCTGCAAGCAACGAGTCGGGCAGATATGCTGATCGCAGATTATCAGCTTGATCATGGTGTCACTGGACTTGAGGTAATAGCAGCGCTTGAGCTTGATGATATGCCAATCATTATTAATACGGCTAACCATGACGAGGCCATCCGCGAGCGGGTGAGTGATGCAGGGATCCCATTACTCTATAAACCACTTAAAACGCCAGCTCTAAAGCGCATGATTAAGCGACTAATCTAGTTAGTTAAGCGTTCGCTTCATCGTCGAGATGTACATCCGTAGCCAGCTGATTAAAGAGGATCCCAGCTTGGGTGCGGTTATACACATTGAGCTTTTTTAAAATAGCTGAAACATGCTGTTTGATGGTGGTCTCTTGAATCGACATTGCATACGCAATCTGCTTATTCAAAAGGCCATCGGCAATCATGGTTAATACTCGATATTGCTGGGGAGTTAGTTTTTCTAAATTACGTGCAAATTGTGCTTGTTCGCTGTCATTTTCAGGCTCGATATCCACGATTTCGGGTAACCAAGTTTCTCCTTCTATAACGAGCTTGATGGCATCACTGATCACCTCTAGTGAGGAAGACTTGGGAATATAAGCGCTTGCCCCGAGGGCAATGCATTGGCTAATAATGGCTGCCGATTCGTTGGCTGAAACCATGATCACTAATATGTCTGGGTATTGATTTCTTAACCGGGCAAGACCTTCGAGACCTTTCGCACCAGGAATAGATAAGTCCAAAAATACTAGCTCTGTCTCAGGATGCGCGAGCAACATCTCGAATAAGCTGTCTAAGGTACTGGCTTCTTTGATGGGATCATGACCAATCGCTTGTGCAGCGGCTTGTTTGAGTGCGCTGCGAAATAATGGGTGGTCATCAGCGATGATTGCTTGCACCTGAGACATCCTTAACTAACTCCTAGTATCCGTTGTTATAGGGTATTTCCAAAACTACATCAAGTGATTGAGATAGCGAGGCTCCCTAGCAGCCTCGCTTTCGGTGCTAAAAACGATAACCCACGGTAAGCGAAACGGTTCTTGGGTCGCCAAAGTAGCCTATCAAGGTATTATCACCACCAAGCCCCGGCGTGTACTTACTCACATTACTCGGATCGCTCGGGTCTGGTGTCACGAACTGATAGCCTCCTATCATATATTCTTCATCCGTCAGGTTTTTCCCATGAAGACCAACACGCCAATTGCCATCTGTGCTATACCAATTAATACTCAGATTGACTAAACCGTAGCTGTCTTGCGTCAGTAGGCTATCTTCCTCAAATAAGACATAATCACCACGATGGTAGTAGCTAGCATTGAATACCCAATCGCCAATATCACTGTAGAGCTTGTATGTCGCCCCAAAGTTAAAAGTTAAATCAGGGGTGTTAGAAATACTAAAGCGGTCTGATTTGTCAAATGTCGCGCCTGTGTCTGGGTTAGTATCGAGTACCTCTTCGAAGTCGCTGTCTATATATCCTATCGCGGCGTCAAAACTCAGCGCTTCGGTAGCGACATAGCTCAGCTCGGCTTCAATACCATTTGCTGTCGACTTACCAATGTTGCCAAGTCGTTGGTTTAGATCGGCAGAGGTTGCACCGGGCAATACGGAAATATATTGGCGGTCTTTGTGATCTAACGTGAATAGCGTGATATTGGCTCTTAGATTATCGTTCCACTCGCTTTTCATACCGATTTCGAATGAATCTACGATTTCAGGATCTGCAGCAGGCTCTGCGGTGCTGGCTCTGGGGTTGAAGGTGCCGGATTTAAATCCTTGAGCATAGCTGGCAAAGAACATAATATCGCGGTTGTATTGATATTCCACTCCCACTCTTGGCGTAAACCGTGACCAATCCTCTTCATCATCAAGCACTGATGGTACGAGCTCACCTGCAGGGCGTGTATAACCTGGGATCCAATTTGATTCGGGATACACGACATCAAAGACCAAACCATTGCTGACTTGTGCCTCTTTGCTGTCTTTAGTGTAACGAGCGCCCAATGTGAGCGACCACTGCTCTGCTAAATCAATGGTGCCCTGAATATACGCGGCTTTACTATTTGAGTTGTTACAACCACTGACTTCTCGTGTAAGACCGGGAGCACCCAAGCTTTGTCCTAGCACTTCTAAAATTGCTTGGAATTGGCCGCATGACTCGCCATCGTAATAATATAGACCTGAGACAAATTTGTAGCCGTTACCTGCATGGCTTAGCTGTATCTCATGCGTGGTTTGCTCGTCATCATAAATGGCGGGTACATCAAAGATCCGTAATGGCGTATTATCAAAGTCGATATTGGTCGGGGAGTAACTATCTCGGCTAGCACCGATGTATTTTATTGTGGTGGCGTCAGAAAGATCCCAGCGAGCGGTCAAACTATATCCCTCAAGCTCGACTTTATTCCAAGTTGGCATACTGGTGTAAGAATCAAATACGCTGTCGGGCACGGGGGCGTCAGTCAGTAAGCTTGGCAACAACCGATAACCCCCTTTAGAGTTGGAGTCATCATCGGTTTTATCCCATGCTAAACGGAAGAACAAATCGTCGCTTGGACGATATTCCAAGGTTAACCGTGCAGCTTGAATTTCTTTATTGTAGTTTTCCTTGTCTTGGCCGGGTAGCGTTGAAACCTTGAACTCGCCAAAGCCATCTCGATTCAAGGTAGCAAAGCCATAACCTAAGTAGAGCGTGTCTTCCACGAGCGGCAGTTGACCTGTGATCTTAAGATCGCGTTGATTATAACTACCAACCGTTCCCTCTACGTTAAATGTCGCATCGCCAGACATTTCCTTAGTGACATATTTTATTGCGCCACCAATGGTATTTTTGCCGTATAAAGTTCCTTGTGGTCCACGTAGTACTTCAATCTGTTGTACATCAAGGAGGTCGAGTACAGCCCCTTGCGGTCTTGCCAAATAAATGTCATCGACGTAAATGCCGACACCAGGTTCATAACCCCACAATGGGTCTTGTTGCCCGACACCACGAATAAAGGCAGTGAGGGTGGAGTTAGTGCCACGGCTAGCTTGAAGCGTGGTATTGGGTGAAAACTGCTGGACTTCAGAGAGTACCGAAATGCCATTTTCAAGTAGATCGGTTTCACCGATAGAAGTCACTGCAACTGGAACGGTTTGAAGGTTTTCTACCGTCTTGCGCGCCGTGACTTCAATACGTTCTAGCTTGCCTTCTGATTGTGTTGTTTGTTCTGCTGCCGCTGGGCTGACTTGAGTTGCGAGTGTAATAGCCAACGCGATAGCTGAATATCTAGGTTGGTAAATGTTCATCCTGTGGTCCCTATTATTGTCATTTTGGGTGCTTGTTGTCACACCAAAGCATAGGGGAGTTGTAAAGTTTTTCTATTAGTACCTTAGTACTAATGCCTTGATACGCTAGGATTAACACGGGGTGTAGGGCTTCTATAACCTTAGTACTATGGTTTTTATTGCACCTGCACGCCACACTGATATTCATCAACAGTATGCCCAACACATCAACTTATAACGGGCATTAATAACAATAAAAGGAAGCCCTTATGCTCAGTATGCTTGGTCTGGCAGGAGGACTTGGCCTGCTTATTTGGCTAACTCTCCGTGGCGTAAACTTGTTTATCGCAGCTCCACTGTGCGCTTTATTGGTCGCATTAACGAGTGGCGTTGCGCTATTTCCCACAGAAGCTGTCGAAAGCAGCTTTCTTACACTTTATATGGATGGCTTTGCTGGCTTTTTGAGTGCTTGGTTTTTCATGTTTTTGCTTGGCTCTTTGTTCGGTAAGTTCATGGAAGACAGCGGTGCTGCCGACAGCGTGGCACGCTATATTGTCGACAAGTTAGGTATGAAACATGCGGTATTAGCGGTGGTGATTGCCTGTGCTGTGTTAACGTATGGCGGCGTCAGTGTTTTTATTGTAGCTTTCTCTGTCTACCCTATGGCGCTCAGCTTATTTAAAGACGCCAATTTACCAAGGCGCTTTATTCCCGCAACTCTGGCTTTCGGCTCAGTCACCTTTACCATGACTTCGGCAGGCTCTCCTGAAATCCAAAACTGGATCCCAATAAAATATTTAGGTACGTCGCCTTATGCGGCTTGGGAAGTCAGTCTAGTGGTTGCCACATTTATGGCTATTACTGGATATTGGTGGTTGAAAAAGATGATAGCCAAAGCGGTGGCAAATGGTGAGCACTTTGAAGCGAAAGAAGACGACCCTGAAATCCATGAACGTAACTATCCTCATCCAATCACTGGCGTACTGCCTCTAATCGTGGTGTTGATTTTATCTTTTACACTTCATGATGTGCTGCAGCAAAGTGCACTCATTGTAGCGTTGCTAGGCGGTGTACTCAGTATTGTCGCGATTAACTTTAAGCATTTTCACAACATGGGGGTTGCGATTAACTTAGGTACAACAGGTGCGCTAGTTGCTATCGGTAATACCAGTGCGGTAGTGGGTTTTGGTGCGGTGGCAAAAAACACCGAGGCATTTCAATTAGCGGTCGATATGATGACACAGATGCCGGGTAATGAGCTACTTGGCGCCGCTGTGGCGGTAAGTGTGATAGCCGGTTTAACTGGTTCGGCATCCGGTGGGCAAGCCATTGCGTTACCTTTAGTGGCACCGCACTACATCGATGCGGGTGTCAATCCAGAACAATTACATCGTGTTGTCGCTATTAGCTCAGGCGCTTTGGATACCTTACCGCACAACGGTTATGTGGTCACAACCATTCGCGCCATCTGTAAAGAAACACATCAACGAGCATATTGGTCTATGGCTGCGTTGACTGCGGTCGTGCCGCTGGTGGGCGTTGCCCTCGCATTAACCCTATTCATCTTATTTTAACGGAGAGATACAGCAATGAAGCGGATTTTCCTATTACTCTTGTTCGTTGCCAGCCATATTGTCTATGGCAGTGAGACAAGCAAACCTATGTTGGTTGAAAAGCGGGCATTTACACTCGCGCATTTTACTACAGAGTCTGGAGTCAGCATTCCTGACGTTAAGGTCGGCTGGGAAAGCTATGGCAAGTTAAATGCCGACAAAAGCAATGCAATTTTGATCACGCATTTTTTTTCTGGCACATCTCACGCTGCGGGTAAGTATCGAGAGTCTGACGTGTTGGCAGGTTACTGGGATGCCATTATCGGCCCGGGCAAAGCGATAGATACTAACAAGTACTTTGTGATAAGCGCAGATACTTTGGTCAATGCAAACTGGCATAGTAAAGATGTGATCACGACGGGTCCGGCTTCCATTAATCCGAAGACGGGCAAACCTTACGGCTTGGATTTTCCCGTGGTGACCATCGGTGATTTTGTTGAAGTACAAAAGCAACTATTGGATAGCTTAGGTATCGACAAACTACATGCGGTGATGGGCGCGTCTATGGGGTCTTTCCAAGCATTAGAATGGTCGGTGCGCTATCCCGAAAAAGTGTCACGTTTAATTCATGTGATTGGCGCTGCAAAGATGGATGCTTGGACCGTTGCGGCGTTAGAGAAATGGGCTTTACCTATCCGACTTGATCCAAATTGGCAGGGCGGGGACTACTACGACGGGGAAAGGCCGCTTGCTGGACTCACGGCCACGATGCTTAATATTACTCAAGACGCGATGCACCCTGCTATTTACAACGCCAGTTTTCCAGACTTTATTGTGCTTGATCCCAAAGCAAAGCAAGATATTCGTCTGCTTCCTAAACTCAGCCAAACGCTAGCCACGCGCGCACGAGCGAGGGCTGAAACGCAAGATGCGAATTCTATCTTGTACTTAGTCCGCGCCTCGCAACTATATACCGCAGGCATGCAAGGTAATTTTGATAGTGCTATTGATAAAATCACAGCAAAGATTTTGTTGATGCCTGCAAGCAATGACTTGTTATTAAGGCCTGAGCCCATTCGTAAGTTAGCAGAAACCCTAAAAGCCAAGAATAAAGATGTGCAGATCACAGAGATAGAAGGCGTTTGGGGACATTTAGACGGTATTTTTTCAATTCAATCACAGGCTGACACTATTGCTCAGTTCTTAGCAAAATAATCAAGGAGTGACGATGAAGACGGCGTTGATCACAGGGGCAGCAAGTGGCATTGGTCGCTATATCGCGATGGCCCTGAGCAAACAAGGTTACAGCTTATTGCTCGTAGATTTGAACTTAGCGCAAGCACAGACGGTAGCCGAGTCTATCGTCAGTGATGGAGGAAATGCACAAGCGTTTGCGCTCAATATCGCCAATAAGCAAGACATCGCTGACTTTGTCTGTCAGCACGATAACATTGATGTGCTTATCAATAACGCAGGCGTGCAACATGTTGAAGCACTAGAGCATTATCCAGAAGATAAATGGCAATTGCTGCAAGACGTGATGCTAACAGGCCCGGCCATGTTGTGTAAGGCAGTATTGCCGCATATGCGCAGAGGAGGCTTTGGTCGCATCGTTAATATTGGTTCTATCCATGCTTTAGTCGCTTCTAAATATAAGTCTGCTTATGTCGCTGCAAAACATGGGTTGATGGGATTTGGCAAAGTATTGGCGCTGGAAACCGCGGACTGCGATATCACCGTGAACACTATTTGCCCCGCTTATGTAAAAACCCCATTGGTAGAACAGCAAATTACCGCGCAAGCGAAACAGCATGGGATCAGTGAAGATGAAGTGATAAACAATATTATGTTGGCGCCAATGCCGAAAAAGGCGTTTATAGGGTTGGATGAGATTGCTCATGCTGTCAATTTTTTACTCGCAAATGAGTCACGCAACATTACTGGCCAAGCCATTGTGCTGGACGGCGGCTGGACAGTGCAATAGGAGGAATGATGGCTGGATTTGATAAGGTAGTCGTAAGCTACGAAGAAGCAATGGCAGGACTTTGCGATGGCATGACCGTGATTGCCGGGGGCTTTGGTTTGTGCGGGATCCCTGAAGGTTTGATAAGCCAAATACGCCACATGGGCACAAAGGACTTAACCGTGGTTTCTAATAACTGCGGAGTAGACGGATTTGGTTTAGGGATTTTGCTTGAGGATAAGCAGATCCGCAAAATGGTGGCTTCCTACGTGGGAGAAAACGCCTTGTTTGAGCAGCAGTTATTGAGCGGTGGATTGGAAGTTGAATTAACGCCACAAGGGACACTTGCAGAAAAGATGCGCGCAGGTGGAGCTGGGATCCCCGCTTTTTATACCGCAACAGGCGTTGGTACACCCGTCGCTGAGGGCAAAGGGGTAAAAACGTTTGGTGATAGAGAATATATTTTAGAGCCGAGTATTACGGGAGACTTTGCCATTGTAAAAGCGTGGAAAGCAGACCGTTTTGGCAATTGTGTTTATCGCCACACCGCGATGAACTTTAATCCAATGGCTGCAACAGCTGGAAAAATTACCGTCGTTGAAGTGGAAGAAATTGTAGAGCCCGGCGAAATCGAGCCGAGCCAAATTCATACCCCCGGAATTTATATCGACAGAGTGATTCTAGGGCAGTTTGAAAAACGCATCGAAAAACGTACTGTGAAGGAGCAAGCATAATGGCATTAACCAGAGAGCAAATGGCCATGCGAGTGGCACAGGAATTAAGAGATGGGTTTTATGTCAACCTTGGCATTGGGATCCCCACGCTGGTGGCCAATTATGTGCCACAGGGCATGGATGTGATGCTGCAATCGGAAAATGGCTTATTAGGCATGGGCGCTTATCCGACCGAGCAGGAAGTGGATGCGGATATGATCAATGCGGGTAAGGAAACCGTTACGGCCCGTACGGGAGCCGCCATTTTTAGTTCGGCAGAAAGCTTTGCAATGATCCGTGGCGGTCATGTGGACCTGACGGTGCTTGGCGCTTTTGAAGTAGATCAGCACGGTAATCTTGCCAGCTGGATGATCCCAGGTAAGCTTATCAAGGGCATGGGTGGCGCAATGGATCTTGTCGCTGGGGCTAAAAATATAATTTGCACTATGACGCATGCGAATAAACAGGGCGAGTCAAAGCTGCTACAGCACTGCAGTTTACCGCTCACCGGCGTAAACTGTATCAATAAGATAGTAACCGATCTTGCGCTGCTTGAAGTCAAAGGTGGCGCGTTTCATTTACTTGAGCGAGCTCCAGGTGTTAGCGTCGCGGAAATACAAGCCAAAACCGCAGGCATATTGATCTGCCCTGATGACGTACCAGAGATGGTATTTAGCTAGGATTGCACTAAAGCTGAGTTACCACACAATGCACGCAGTTGGCTGTAACGCGAGCTGCGCTACATTTGTTATTCTGCGCAGCTGTCACAAGGTGGCTTGTAACCAACATATCTTCTCAGTTATCTAAAAATACTATTTTTTCTTAATTATCCCTCAGCTGCTTAGTATGAAGAAAATGCACTTTTATCTAGTACTTTATTATTGATTGTGGTTACGGTTTGTCACATAATTTGCGCCGCGTTTCAACGCGCTCTCAGCTGGGTTGTCGGGAGTTAATAATCACGTAAAGGAACTATATAATGACAAAAAATATCGTGCGTTTAGCACTAGCCTCTCTATTTACTATTTCTTTGACTGCTTGTGTCTCTACTTCTACTGAGGTTAAACAAAATACGGCATATGAATTTCCCATCACACTCTCAGCTCAACAACCTGTATTGATATTCCCGGTTTCGCTGCATGGTGTTCCAGGAAACGACCGTGAAGTGGGTTTAGCAATTACCGCTGGCGTAACGGGAAAACATGGTGCGTCTGTTGTTTCAAGCCAACAGTTATATGATGTGGTTGGTAACTTGTCTTGGACTGTGGGCGAAAACATGCGTAGGCATGTTAATCAAGGAAATTATGCGCTTACAGGTTCGGCTCAGCGCATTGCAGATGATCTTACCGGAGCAATACAAAAGCTGACTAAGACGCTAAAGTCGACAGGAGTGATCAAGGATAAAGGGTTTAACTTTAACAGAGTGATCGTACTGCATGTTGATAGTTCTGGTGGGATCCCAGTACCGGGCGTAAATCGTGTAACGGCATTTGGCGGGATCATCGATTTGGAGAATCAAGCGGTGGTTTCTTACATAGAAAAAGACTTGGTATTGGCTGATGGATATGATGCTGTATTGGCGCAAATGCCAATGGAAATGAATGGCATCATTGAAGATCTTATCACTAAAGGTTAAGCGTCTGGCTTTACACACAAAATGACCACGATATCAGGGAGCAATTCCCTGATATCGTGAGATTTATCCTTGCTGATGCTATCTGTTACGCGCTACGTGCATTCATCTCAGCAATAAACTTGTTCGAATCTTCAATAGAGCGGTTCATATCTGCGATTAGGGCGCTAATATCACGCTTTAACCCCGTAAACTCACCTTTAATAGCGCTTACCGCTTGTGCATTTAGGTTGTGCTTAAGGTACAGCACATTATCTTGTAGTGAGTCGAGCACGGGCTGCATTTTGGCTTCACTGCTGCGCATTGAGCGAAGTAAGCGTTCAAATTGGCGCTGTGTTTGACTTAATTGCTTAGCACTCTCGCGTTTTAGGTTTGCACTCGAATATTGCTCAAGTTCATCTTGCCACTCGTCAAATAGTGCGTTTGCCACGTCTTCCACTTTGTCTATGTTGCTACTTACTTCAGCTGCGGCGGCAAGGGATGATTGGTAGTCATCGTTAAGCAGGTTATAGGCTTCTTGTAATTCACCACCGTTAAAATTAATTAAGGTGGTGAGCCTTTCCAATGCCGATTGAAACTCTTTTTGTGATTCCTCTTGGGATTCCTTTGTTTCTTCGACACGATCCACCAATATTTCGCGTTTATGCACACCAAACTTTTCCATGGTGGCGTAATAGGCACTTTGGCAGCCAGTAACAAGTAAAAGTAACACTGCGCTTAAGGTGAGTTTCTTCATTTGCACTCCCGGGCTCTAGAAGGTCAATAATCAGTAAGTGGCCATGTGACCGTCGTTATATATTACTATTTAACGCTATAAATTATGGCGGGGATTGTTATGATGTGTAAAGTCATCCATGAATATTAACTTGATTATGATGCAAAGAATAACCGAAATGAAGGTCGTAGCACTGCGATTCTTACATTCTCAGCCTAGCTGGTGGCGTCGCTATAGTAAGCGTTGTATTGAGGACCAGATCACGGTCAACGCGGGCTATTTAGCGTATGTCACACTGTTATCGTTGGTCCCCTTAGTTGCGGTGGGTGTAGCAATTTTTTCGGCGTTCCCTGGATTTGAAGATACGCGTTTTGCAATTGAAAACTTTGTGTTCAATAACTTTGTGCCAACATCGACGGACACCATTAAAGAGCACATCAGTGCGTTTACTGGCAATGCGAATAAGATGACAGCTGTGGGGGTGAGTTTTTTGGCCGTCGTGGCTTTGTTACTTATTCGCAATGTTGACACCACACTCAACCGTATTTGGCGAGTTAAGCAAAAACGTCCGTTGATGATTTCGTTTGCGATTTATTGGATGGTACTCACGCTTGGCCCTGTGCTATTGGGCGCGAGTATTGGTATGACATCTTATATCGTTTCTTTAGTGACATTTGCCGATCAAGGGATCCCTGGGTTTAGTGGTGCACTGATTAAGATGTTGCCCTATTTAATTTCTATGGTTGGCTTCATCATGCTCTATACTTTAGTACCAAATACCAGTGTGTCATTTCGAGCCGCGGTTCCGGGTGCTTTGTTTGCAGCTTTGTTATTCGAGCTAACGAAAAAAGGCTTTGCACTATACATTAGCCATTTTCCCTCATACGAAGTTATCTATGGGGCGCTTGCGACAGTACCTATTCTTTTTGTTTGGATATATTTATCTTGGATAGTGGTGTTGTTAGGTGCGGAGTTTACAGTGTGCTTAACCCAAGATATGGAAGCCGCAGGATTAGATACAAGCTCGGAGTTTGACCCACCAGACGCGCAGGGACTTTAGCTTTTACCGATAACGGTTAGCTTAAGCCCCCAAGGGGGGAGTTATGAGCTTATTGTATCAACATGGCGATGCTTTACGTCGCTTTCATCTCGCGGTAGGTGAAGGGCATCAATTAGGCATAGAGGAATATGGCTGCAGTGATGGCACACCACTTATCATGCTGCATGGTGGCCCAGGTCAGGGTCATTCTCGTAATGTGCTCGGTTATTTCAATCCGCAAAAATACCGCATCATCCTGTTTAGTCAGCGAGGCTGTGGCAATTCAACCCCTACTGACTTTGGTAATATAAATACCGCGAACCTGCTAAAAGATATTCACTCCATTCGTGCGCATTTAGGACTGCAAAAGGTTGTACTCGCCGGGGAATCTTTCGGTGCCATGCTGGCACTTCTTTATGCTGAGCAACATCGTGAAGATGTCTTGGGGATGGTGTTGTGGTCGAGTTTTTTGGGCAATGAGGCGGATCTTCATTGGCTTTATGGTAGCCAAGGTGCCCCCGCGCAAATTTATCCAGAGCAGTATCTTGCCTTTGCACAGGGAGCGCAAACCATAGAATCCTTGCTAGACCATTACCATTCTGCACTTTTTGGCGAGGATGAGTTACTCAAAAGAAAAGCAGCACAGCGCTGGTGTGAGTGGGATAACCTGATCACAACGGATAGCGATACGCAAGGTATTAGGCTCTGCAAAGCAGACAAACAGCTCAGTAAAGCACAGCATATGGTGCATTTTTTTAGTCACCAGTGTTTTATCAAAACACAGCAAATTACAGCAGATGCACATCGGCTCAATCACTTACCTATCTGGTTTATTCACAGTCGGCATGATTTAATGTGTCGATACGCACCAGTTCATCAGTTAGCACAAAGCATTAAGGCGCAGTTGCTGATTTTAAATGGGGTTGGGCATTGTTGTGCTAACCCCGTTTACGCAGAAGCAATAAGGCGAGCGGCTGATCTATTACTGTGCAAAATTCAGCATCATTAGCAGTCACAAGAGGTAGGTAGTGCAAGGACTAATTCAAAGAGTCAGCGAAGCAAAGGTAGAAGTAGAAGGTGAGATTGTAGGCCAAATCGATCAGGGGATATTGTTACTATTAGGCGTTGAAAAGTCGGATACCGAGCAAACGGCGGATAAGTTACTGCACAAGGTAAGCAACTACCGTATTTTTACTGACGACAAGAGAAAAATGAATTTAAGTTTAAAAGACATTGAAGGCGAACTATTAGTTGTATCGCAATTCACCTTGGCGGCAGACACCAAAAAAGGCATGAGGCCAAGCTTTTCGAGCGCAGGAACACCTGAGCAAGCGAAGACACTCTACGAATACTTTGTGGCTCAAGCCAAGGCCGCAGGGTTGAAAGTCGCGACAGGACAATTTGCTGCGGATATGAAGGTGAGTTTACTGAATGACGGCCCTGTGACTTTTAACTTTAGTATTGAATAGTGCTTTGACGTAAAAATCTAAGATCAACAAATGCTAGCGTTTAACTTCGATAATCATATTGGCGTAGTCCGGCACTTTTTCGATAAAGGGCTTTTTACCAAAGTTGGTAATTAATAAGTGTTGAAGTTGCTTGAGCTGCGACTCATGCTCAGTTAAAAAGTTGATATATAGTCGGCCTCCATCATTAATAGCAGCTCTGAGTAGACGATAAAACTGGTGCTGAAATAAGAAGATGGGAGGCTCGAGTTCGCTAAATAAATCGAGCACAATCCAATCGTAGCGTTTGCCTTGTTGCAACGCTTTAAATACATCAACACAATTAACATCGCACAAAGGGTCGCCACCAAAGTAGCGTTTGTAACAATGGATCACATCTGGGTTGTTATCTATGGTGGTAATGTGACAATTTGGATAAGTGGCATTGAGGTAATCACGGATTGCACCTGCGCCAAGACCCAGCTCTAGTACGCTGGTTGGCGGGGTGACTTGCTGCCAGCGACTCGCGAATGTTTTTAAATGAGGAAATAACAAGTGCTCCGGGTGGTTTAACTCCACAACGGATTGTAATGTGTTGTTTATCAGAAGCCATCTTAACGATTTCTCTTGCCGCACTTGGATGCTATTTCTGCCTTGTTTATGCCAATATAGCAAGTGTCCTAGCTGGTGGCTCCGGTCCACAAAATCGTTGCTGATAGTGCCTGAATGCGTAATAAATTCTCCCATGATAACATCATCATAGACGAGGATTTTGTGAATGCCAGCTTGTCCACCAGTTTTTACACTAAAGGATAAGTGTTTTGGCGCATTTTATTCCCTACACTGAGCTTATCTTGTAGGGTGTATCCGTACTAGATTCAAAGTCATTTAACAGGCTAATAACAAAACAGGAGTCAGTGATGTTTGAGGTAACTTCACCACAAAGCAGCGAAGATTGGCAAGCCTATTACCAGTTACGCTGGCAGGTGTTAAGAGCGCCATGGGATCAACCTCGTGGCAGCGAACAGGATGATTTAGAACAAGAAGCTGAACATCGCTACATTAAAAATAATGATGGTGAAGTGCTAGGCGTAGCTAGGCTCCATTTTAACAATCATAAGCAAGCACAAGTACGCTATATGGCCGTTGCAGAAGGGCATCGAGGTCATCACTTAGGTAGCCGTTTGCTACACGAGCTTGAGGTTATTGCTTGGACGCAAAAAGCAGAAGAGCTGGTTTTGTATGCTCGCGAGCGCGCGTTATCATTTTACGAGCGTCATGGCTACGAAGTGGTTGAAAAGGCGCATTTAGCCTATGGCGATGTGCAGCACTGGAAGATGGTAAAACAACGTCCTACGGAGCCAGGCTGGTTTAGGCAGCCAGATTGGACCCATGTATTACAAAATACTTGGCGCGAGTCTATTCCAATCAGTGATGCGATGGGGATTAAAGTAGAAAGCTATACAGATTGGCAGTTTTCCACTAAGGCTGACTTAAAAGCGAACCTCAACTTACACAACTCGATGTTTGCAGGCTCTATATATAGCATGGCGACGCTAACGGGCTGGGGGGCGACTTATTTAGCACTTAAAGAGCTTGGCTTAGAGGGTGATATTGTGCTGGCTGACGCTAATATTAAATATCTAAAGCCTTTAACCACGGCACCAGCGGCAACGGTTACCATTGCGGACTGTGAAGGTGAATTACAAGCGCTAGAGACGGCTGGCAAAGCAAAGTATGTGGTGCCAGTGAATGTCTATGATGGCGACATGCTAGTTGCTAAATTTGAGGGACAGTTTGTGGTGGTTAAACCGCAATAAGTAGAGAATTATTCTCAGCTTTCCAAATGAAAAAGCTCTGAGTGTTCAGAGCTTTTTTTGTATTCGAATGCGCTTAAAGAATATCAGTGAGCAACACGCCAATACCAAGCCTTTGGGTATGTGTATTGTAGTCTATTAAGCTTTCGCCGTAGCCATTAAAGTATTGTGCGTAGCCGCGCAGTCTTCCCCAAATCGGGAATGACCAGTCTAGCTGAATTGCACCGCGATTATCACTGTTTAAGTTATTGCGCCACATAAAGCCAAACTCATGCTCCTCGTGACGATATACCCCGCTAAACTCGAAATGACCTAAGTACTCGTCGATGTTTGGGTTGTCGTCTCCGCGTGGATCCAAGGCATCTTCTTTGTCGTCTTCAGGTAAGCGATACCAAGGTTTAAAACTGAATACAAAGCCTCGGTTTTCCCAGATAAAATTCGCATAGATACGATTCCAAGAGCGGGAGTTTGGTTGACTGCGACCGTTAGATTGATGGGAAATCCCAAGTACAAAGGCCATCTCATCGCCCCACAGCACGTTTTCATCATCTAAAAAGTTAATCCAAAAGATTTCTGGCTCATAGTTGGTTTCACGAAATGGCGAAGAGACATCTTTGTTATACAGCTGCCAATACGATTGCAGCGTAAAAGCAAAATAAATTGCCTGATCTTTATCCGAGAAGTTTTTATAAATAGGGGCTTTTAACGAGATTTGGTATTTGGCTTCAAAGTTGTCGATTGGCTCGCCGTCTTCATCGTCAATGGCTTTTAGACCGTCGAATGGTCTGCTGTTGACGTTGGTCATATAAGAAACTGGCAAAATATAGTTACGTTTATGTGGTGTTAATACATTACGGTTCTTTTCCGTTACACGTTCACGCGCCATGCGTTTATCTAATTGGCTTAAGGTTTTATCTGCATCAGCCTCGGCACATTCGGTACGGACCTGTTCTATGGTTTTATCTTTTTCTCCAGTTAATACCGCGTTTAGCACGCACTGTTTGACTAAATCGATTTCATCTTCCTGTTGGGCTTCTTGAGCGTAAAGTGGCAAGGTAAGCAAGGCCAAAGCCGGTATTGATAAGTGTGTAAGTTTCATCCTGTGTGCGCCGAGAGTAAGTACAATTGATTACATTATTAACCAATGATAATGAAAGGGAAATGAATCTCGAAGGTCAAAAATGTCAGAAAGAAAAATACGGTCGAATAAGAAAAAGGTGGCGGCTATCGCCGCCATACCTTAGTAAGCGTTAAGCTAAACAAGCAGAGCTTATTTGCTTTGACTTACTCTCACGCAATAAAAGTACTCAAGTTAAAGCGTTTCAACTTGAGTAAAAAACTTATAAAGCTCAGTACCTTGATTCACACTAGCAGAGGCAAAGTGCAAAATGGCGATGGCATCTTCGTCTAACTTGATCTCATTTAAGGGCGTTTCTGATAAATAGCGCTCCATTCTGAGAATTTTAGCGATGGTTTGACCCGCCTTGATATGTTCTCCAAGCTTTGCCGTATACTCCACCATGCCTCCCATCGGGGCATAAAAGGCGCGATAATTTTCTAGTCGACAGACGTAACGGGTGATGTCTTGTGGCATAAAGTGCGCATCTTGAAAGGCCTGTTTATGGTTCAAGTAGCTCAAAATGCTGTTAGCGTCATTCAATGCTTCCACTAAATCAATCTTTTCTTGAGAGCCAAGCTCAACCGTAAACGCTTCGGTCAATACTGGGATCTCTCGGCCTATAGCCTGATAGGCTTGCTGCAAGTTCCACCATGGACAAAAACTGGCTTCATCCATTGCTCCATCAAAGTCACTTGGAATAAGTAACACATGCGGAATATCAAAATATCGAGCGCTGTCTTTTGCATACTCAGGACAGTACAGGTGTTTTGCTGAAATTGGCCCCGTGTGTAGGTCTAAAACAATGTCAGCTTCATGAGCTAGACGTTGTAAATTCAAGGCGATGCGCTTACCTGTTGTCAACCTGTCTAAGGGCCCATCAAGTAGTGCTTGGGTGCGCTCAACTAATCGTTGGCGAAATTGCTGAGCGATTTCTGTTATTGATAGCGTCGGATTTTGCTCCACAAACTCGGCAACCAACCCAGAATGGTTGATGTACATCCGATTCCAATTCGTGCCTGTAATTGGATCGAATCGACCTAAGGTAAACTCACCAGATTTCTGATTACAACCAATCGGGTTTGCGTAAGGCACTAAGGTGATGTCCGCTGTTAGTGACAATTGCTTCAACTGTTCCAGCAGTTGATAAATCACCGCATTACCTTGCACTTCGGCGCCATGCATATTTGCTTGGATATACACCTTAGGCCCACTGCCATCACCTTTGATGCGATAGACCGGAATAGTTAAAGGCAAGCCGTTGGCAATTTCACCAACCTGAATATGTTGTTGTGTAATGGTATTCATGTTTACCTCAAATAACTTGAAGCGGGCTCTGCTTCACGGACACAGCTGATTTCTCCAGCTGAGATGATGTACTCAGCTGGGAGCTCATGACATAAAAAGAACGGCATACTTTCGGTGTAGCCGTAAGCGCCACACTGACTGAAAACAAGCCAATCGCCATCGGCACTGTCGCTTGGTAAGGCTAGGGTGCCTAATTTATCCAATGCTGTGCAAAGTGGGCCATGAATATGAAAGTCTGAGGTATCAGCTTGAGACTGGCGTAACAATTCAACGGGGAAAGCTTGTCCGGTAACGGCTGGACGCAGCAGGTGATTGACACCGCCTGCGACAATCAGTTGTTGTTCACCGTAGTTTTGCTTTTGTTCCACCACAGGGTTGAGATAAAAACCACATTCGCCAACCGCATAGCGGCCTAACTCCATCCATAATTCTTGCACTTGCGTGGCGGATTTTATCAATGCGAGCGCGCCTAATAATTTCTGCCAATCAAGAGAAGGGCTTTGTCTATCATAGGGGATGCCAAGACCACCACCTAAGTCGAGCACTTTTAGAGTAATACCTAAGTCAGCAGCGAGCTGAACTAAAGGTGCAACCATAGCCTGCCAAAGTTCAGCTAGTGTATCGCTGCAGAGCATGTTTCCCCACTGGAAAATATGCAGTCCGACAAAGTCTAGGTGGGTGTAGTCACTTAAAGTTAGGGCTTGCCACTGCTCAGAGCCAAGACCAAAAGGAGTCAGCGTATTGCCACCAAGTGGATTGTGCTCTGCTTTATCAAAGCGTAATTGCACCCGCAGTAAAACTTCAAATTGAAGCTCAAACTCTTCGGCCACTTGATTTAACCAGCGTACTTGATTGAGACTTTCAGCCACGAAAATACGTACGCCTTGTGTTGCAAAATGACGGATCTGCTTTAGCGATTTGGCAGGACCGGTGTTGAGCACGCGTTTAGGAGCGATCCCTTGAGATAACACCTGATCAAGCTCGCCGCTAGATGCCACATCAAAGTTAAACCCAGCGTTATCTAGGGTTTTAATGATATGTGATAACGGATTCGCTTTTACGGCATACCAAAGCTTAACTATTTGCTGATCAACTAAGGGCTTAACATGCGCACTTAGCTTATCTAAGTCGTAGCAAAAGAATGGTGTATCTTGTTGCTGGATCAATGCCTCAGCTGCAGTTCGCTGTGACGTGCTCAACCAAGTCATTAGCGTAGAACCTCTTCCAGCGCCAGTGATGCATCACTTTGTTCATCACGGTATTTTACGATAAGTGCGCATGACATACTTAACCCTTGCTCGCGTGCCCACTCAGTTGAGGCTGGACGAGAGCCTGGGATCACTATCGCGTTTTCAGGGATAGCTTCACCTTTGTCAAGCAAGCGCTCGTTCACGCAGTCATAGACAGGAATACTTGCTGAAAGGCGCACACCCGGTGCTAATACGGCACCGCGTTTAACAACAACCCCTTCAACCAATACACAGCCTGCACCAATAAAGGCATCGTCCTCAACAACAACAGGACTTGCTCCAACCGGTTCTAATACACCACCCACTTGCACTGCTGCACTAAGGTGCACATTTTTACCAATTTGCGCGCAAGAACCAACCAACGCATGACTATCTACCATAGTACCTGAATCAATATAGGCACCAATGTTGACATAAGCCGGTGGCATAATGATTGTGCCGGCTGCGACGTAAGCGCCACGTCTTACACTGCTTCCGCCAGGAACCATACGAACGCCATCTTGGGCAGCAAATCCGCGTGGTGCTAAGTTGTCTTTATCAACAAATCCACCTGGGAACTCCGTATTTACGCCATTTCTAAATGCTTCAAGGATCCCTTGTTTTACTTCTACGTTAGCGTGCCAATGGCCTTGCTCATCCTGTGTTGCCGCACGTACTGTGCCATTTTCTAAATCGTTTAGTAGGGTTAACCAGCTCATGTTTACTGCCTTAATTCCAAGATAAAATCGTTTTGTTCGCGCGAGTGATCGCATCGGTATGGGTGAGTTCCAAATGTGTCAGTGGCGGGCGCAAGTTTGGACTTGTGAGCTTCCCTTGCAAGTGCATTAACACTTTGACTGGTATGGGATTTGCCACTGCAAATAAGCTATTTGCAGCTTCTGACCAAGTGGTAAATAAATTAGGAGAGGTGCCGCTTAACGAGCGCCTTACAAATTCTGCGGTTTGCTGTGGCCATGCGTTTGCCGCAACAGACACCAGACCCGTTGCACCTGCTTGTGCAAAGTAGGGCATTAAGCCATCGTCGCCGCTATAGATTGCGACATCAGGCGCTGCCTGACGAAATGCTTCAAAGGTGGCAATATCACCACTGGCTTCTTTTAGTGCCCACAGATTAGGGTGGCAAGCTAGCTCGCCGAGTAGTTCAGGGGCGATAGCAACGGCACTGCGACCAGGTACATTGTAGAGCATGCAAGGGTTGTGGCTCTCATCGAGTAGTGTGCTAAACCAATGCGTCAGACCAACTTTGCCGGGCTTTGCGTAGATTGGTGAGCCAAGTAAGAGCGCATCAATGGGCTGCGTATTACAAAAGCGCACCCATTGTGTTTGCTGCTCAAGATTACTGCCGCCAACGGCAACCATGAGCGGTACGCTTGGGGCGAGCTGGCAAACAAACTCAACGATTTGTTGCTGCTCTTCTTGGGTAAGCGCAAGGCCTTCGCCGGTACTGCCTAGTAAAAGAATACCGTTACGAGCTTGCTCTTGATCGCGCACAAGCGTTGTTAATGCGCTAAAATCAACCTGATTTTCAGCATCAAAAGGCGTTACTAAAGCCGTCCACAACGGATAGTCAGATAAGTTGAATTGTGATTTCATCTCTACCGAACTTAAATCATGTTCGGAGTTAGGAGGGTGTCCAAACTTCGAACCGTTAAAATTCGAAGAGCAATGGACTTAAAAAAGATAAGGCAGCCAATGGCCTTATTTTTCTAAGACCAGAAGCTCTCCACCAAGTATGTTGGTGACAGTCGCTGGGATTCAGCCCAGTCGCCCGAAATGAGTATTAGCAAACAATAACTCAATTTCTCGGCGTGTATTCCCCTCACTAAGCTGCAACGGAGTTTGCTCTCCTTCACTTAGTTACCTGAATAACGCACCTCTTCCAGCCCTTAATTTGACGCCGTGGCATCAAACTATCTAAATAGGGTGAACACGCATTGAAACATTTTGGCCGTCTAGGTGTCAAGCATCGGACTGTAAATAATACGATTGTTAACTACACTTAACATTGCAGCTGAGACAATGCTATGAGATGAAAAACAAAAATATGTCGTTAATAAATAAAGTTAAAAATCGTTATATCGGGGCATTACTTGCTATGGCTATATTGCTGTCGATGGCGATGGGGATTATGCAGTATTTACTGTATCAGCAGAGCCAAGACGCGCACGTAATTAATATTGCGGGTATGCAGCGGATGTTGTCCCAGCGCATCGCGCTTTTCAGTGCACAAGAGGATAAAAGAGACAGTGAGGATCTTCGTCAAGCCATTGATAAATTTGAAAGTAATCATGAGTTTTTAACTAAAACAGAGAGGGGGGAGGCTATTTATCTGAATGAGGCGCTTGCAGCGCTTTACTACCAAGAGCCAGTGCAATTGGATTTGCAAAGTAATACTTTTGTCACTTTATCAAGGTCTCAGTTTCAGCAGCCAACTCCTCAATTAGTGGAACAAATCTTTACTGCGTCTCAGCATATACTCCCAAACCTGAATGATGCCGTTTCACTATTCGAGCAGCATGCGCGAAGTAAAACAGAGATGGTGAGGAGAATAGAATTGTTAATTTGGCTGCTTGGACTGTTGCTGCTGTTTATAGAAGCGAAACTTGTATTTCGCCCGATGGCGCGAGAGATTGCTGAAGCACTTGATAAATTAGAGGCGGCAAGAAAGCTTGCCGATGATGCTCTGCACTCAAAATCACGATTTTTAGCGCGTGTCAGTCACGAGCTAAGAACGCCACTGCAGGCCATTCAGGGGTATTTAGATGAATATCTGAGTAACAAAGATACCCAGCAATTACAGCATGTGAAAAGCGCAGCAAATCAATTGGATGTATTACTTTATTCGGTTCAAGACTTTAATAACCTTTCCGAGCAAGAAGTGGTCATTGAGCGTCATCAAGTCGCGTTGCGAGAAGTAATAAAATCGGCCTGTATTGCCTTTCAATTAACCGCACATAAGAAATCTCTCGCTTTTAATTTGGCGTTGAGTAATGAGTTAGATGTGACTTGTTATTGTGATAGTAAGCGTGTTGGTTGGTTGATCAGTGAATTGGTCAATAACGCAATTAAATTTACTGAGCGTGGCAGCATTCAAGTATTTGCGGATTTGGTTGTAGATGAAGATACGCCATATTTAGAGTTTGTTGTTGAAGATACTGGGCCTGGGTTCGACTATCAGCAGTTGCGAGAAGCTGTGCATAGCGAGCATTTTCAAGGCACGCAGTTAGGGCTGAAGCGCTGCCGATTACTCACCTCAGCGCTTGGAGGACGATTAGATTTTATTGCGAGGGAACCAACCGGTACAAGAGCAACCTTGAGAGTCCCGATTGAAATTGACAATCAACAGACGCTGGCTCGCACAATGGAGCAGGTGTCAGCTCGCATTTTACTGGTGGAAGATAATTTACTAAATGCGCGCGTGATTGAAAAAATGCTTCAGCCCATAGCCAAGCAGGTAACGCATGTCGAACATGGTGAAGGTGCCCTTGAAGTATATGAGGTGGGTAAGTTTGATATCGTGCTAATGGATTTAAATATGCCTGTGATGGATGGCTTTGAAGCCACTGAGCGTTTGAGAACGCTAGATCCGACCGTGCCTATTTTGGTCGTGACCGCAAATACTAATGCGGAGGATCTGGATAAGGTCTACGCACTTGGCGCAACGGCTCATTTGTATAAGCCGTTGCAACCGGATGTGCTGCATAGCAAAGTGGTGCTATTACTGAATGAGTGTGGAGACTTAGTCTCGTCTTAAACGAATATTTCCAACCCCGACTTCTGCATCGATGGAATACTGGCCTTGACCACGATAGTCTGTTGTCGAGCCAACCATACTCTTTTCGGAAGTTTCTACGTTGCCAAAACCTGATATTGCCGTTTTACCAACACCTGAATCTAAAGACACCTTTTTGAAATCGGTGGCAGTAGTCTCAATTTTAATTTTTCCTACGCCTACCTCTAAATCAGCAGAGTTATTAAGATCTTGAATATCAATTTTGCCAACACCAACCTCAACATCTAAGGCCAAATTAACAGGCACCTTAACTTGCCAAGATAGTTCATAATCATCCGAATTGATCTCGAGTGATAATTTATCTCCTGATGTGTTGCTGTTTAGGGTAGCTTCACTTACATCTGGTTTACCAAACCAACTGTCTGACTCTTTCGGTTCAACCAAAATTTCGACCTCTATGGTGTTGCCGTTGTAAGTTTGTAGATCGATTTTACCTACGGCAATATCCACTTCTAACTCGGCTAGGCTATTGCTTGGGAATGATGCTGTAATGGTTTTTGAATCTTTTGCCTGTGCAGTCATTGCCGCTGCACTTAATGCTAAAACTAACGCTAACTTTTTCATTATTTTTTACCTTCAACGAGAGTGTTTGAAAGGTAAGTCGCAAATAAAAATGAAAAGGTTTAAAAAAGATTTTTATTTTTTAGGGCGTGTTGATGGAAGTACCTGTTTAACACGCCCACAAAGTAAACTACTTACCTCTTAGCATGGTAGCGCTGAGCGTTATAGTCGGGTGACTGAATAACCATTGTTTTTAAGTTGCTCAACGAGGCCATATTTTTCAACAAGATGTAATGCACCAACGGCAATAAACGTTGATTCATTAGGGAGCTGTTTTTTAAGCACTTGCACCCAGTTATTATTGCGTTCGATGATCATCAGTTGCTCGGCTAATTTGCCATATTTATCATCCGAAAAACTTACCTGATAGTAATGTGATAACTTTTCTAAATCGCCGCTTCGCCATGCGGAAACTAAATCCAAGAAGTAGGTATTCAAATCAGACATCTGTGCAAATGTTTCCTTGAGCATGGCGTCACTATGAATACTCAGCTGACTGAACATTTCAAGCTGATATTCTAAGGTTTCAAATTCACCAACTGGGATCTTCTTTTCGTTTGCATAGGCTATTACTTGTTTATCGATGCCATTAGTATCGGTAAATCCGAGCTTTTGATATTCCAGTTGTAGCATAGTTACCATCACGGCCCATGGTGCGTAGCGTTCAAATAAGGCGATATCTATTTGCTTTTTGGAAAAGTAATCTTGTAGCTTCTGATAGACTTCTGCAGAGAGCTGATCTTTTAGTGTTTGGTTGTTTTTTAACAACATAAATGGCATGGAGCGCTGTTGGATCGCAAACGGAGAAAGCGCCTCTAAGTTCACTTCAACCATGACTTTATCACTGCTCGCAATGGCGCTTTTTACCTTGGCTGGTAAACCTTGCATTTGTTTGTCACCGACGTGGACGGTACCAAATAAGTACGACGTTTTGTTGCCCTTTTCTATTTTCCACAGGCCAACTTCTGCGTTGGCGAGATTACTGAAAAGGCTTAAGCAAAGATAAATAAATAACAATGGTGAAAATACTTTAACCATAGTAATGATCCCTGTTGGTTTTAAAGGGTCAGTCTGCGATATCGAAATGTGAATGTCACTAAAAAATGAAGTGCGTTGAGGTGGTAGAAAAAATTTCATATTGGCAAATCGAGAAAGTAAATTTTTCGTTATATCGAAACTGAACCAATAGAAAATTCGCATTTTAAAATGTGTGGTTGTTTTAATTCTTTAGTTTGTGGATTTTTGGTTTTTTTATGCGTTAAAGTCAGGTTTTTAATTTTAAATAGCATAGTTTTTTGTGTTGACTTCAGTGTGCAAGGCGCGGTATTAATAGAAAAAGAGGCAGCACAGTGCTTACACTGAATGATTGCCAAGTTTAAATTTACGGAATTCAAGCAATGTTACTAACAGCAACTCTACTAGTCGTGATTATCAACGTGGTGATTATTATTACCGCGGGGGCTAGTTAGTGCTGTAAGAAAAGTATCAGCATAAACGCCCCCCGCACCAAAAGGTTCGGGGGGCGTTTTCGTTTTAGGGCATAAAAAAGGCAACTGAGAGCAGATCATGAGCAATTCAACAACCGGCGCACAACTTGTTATCAAGGTGCTAGAAGAGCAAGGCGTTAAACACGTATTTGGTTACCCAGGTGGTGCCATCATGCCCATTTATGACGCTTTGTATGGCGCGCCAGTTAAGCACTACTTGACTCGCCATGAGCAAGGTGCTGGTTTTGCTGCTGTTGGGTATGCTCGCAGTACAGGTAAGCTTGGGGTTTGTTTCGCCACTTCTGGACCCGGCGCGACGAACCTTATCACCGCACTTGCTGATGCCATGATGGATTCAGTTCCGCTACTGGCTATCACTGGGCAAGTGCCGACCGCTGCTATCGGTTCGGATGCCTTTCAAGAGGTGGATGTACTGGGCATGTCTTTGTCATGTACCAAGCACAGCTACATGGTTGAGCGAGCGGAAGACTTGGCTGAGGTATTACAAGAAGCCATGTACGTAGCGCAGTCTGGCCGACCCGGTCCGGTGTTGGTCGATATTCCTAAAGATATCCAGTTAGCTAAAGTACCTTTTCATCCTTTTGCTGCGCCACAAGACGAACAGCCGAGGGTTTCGCAAACTGAAGTAGCAAAAGCCAATCAATTATTATGCGATGCTAAACGACCTGTTGCTTACATTGGCGGCGGCGTGCAAAGCGCCGATGCGCAGTCACAGCTGATGCAATTTTTAGAAAAGACCCATATGCCGGCCGTATCGACGCTAAAAGCTTTGGGCAGCGTAACCCCAGATTATGATTATGACTTAGGAATGCTCGGTATGCACGGTACTCAAGCGGCGAATCTGGCGGTTCAGCAATGTGACTTGTTGGTATGTATCGGGGCGCGATTTGATGACCGTGTAACGGGGAATTTGGCAAAGTTTGCTGCAGGGGCGAAGGTGATCCATTTAGATATTGACCCTGCAGAAGTGGGTAAACGAAAACCCGCGGCCGCTTCGCTTATTGCAGACTTAAAACAGTCATTGCCGCAAATTGAATGTGTGGTTACGAATACCGAATGGCTAGAGACCATCGAAGCACTGCAACGTCAACATGCGTGGCGTTATGACTATCCTGGCGAAAAAGTATTTGCACCGTATTTGTTAAATCAACTGAGCCAAAAGCTACCCAATACAGCGGTAGTATGCTGCGATGTAGGCCAACATCAAATGTGGGTGGCACAGCACATGAAATTCACTCATCCAAGCAATCACTTAAGTAGTGGCGGTGCAGGCACGATGGGATTTGGCTTACCAGCTGCAATAGGTGCACAGATAGCACGTCCAGATAACACAGTGATCACGGTATCTGGCGACGGCTCCATCATGATGAATATTCAAGAGTTGGCAACCATCCGCCGTAATAACCTGCCAGTTAAAATATTAATATTAGACAACCAAAGGCTGGGTATGGTGAGACAGTGGCAGCAACTCTTTTTTGACGGTCGTTACAGTGAAACCGACCTGTCAGACAATCCTGATTTTGTCTCATTGGCTGCCGTATTCGGTATTCCTGGACAGACAATTACTCATGCGAACCAAGTAGATGACGCCGTTGACGCCATAGTGAATGCGCAAGGGCCCTATATTTTACATGCTTGTATCGACGATAAAGAAAACGTATGGCCGCTTGTTCCACCTGGTGCTGCCAATGATGAAATGATGACGGAGAGCCTTTCATGAAACACCATTTAACCGTTGCAGTAAAACAACAGAGCATCGCAGTGGAGCGCTTTTTACGCGTAGCCAGACATCGCGGATTTCGCTTAACGAATTTGGAACTACAAGGTCAAGATGACTTATTCCACGTCAAAATGACCGTAGATAGTGACAAACCTATCTATTTATTAACCTCACAACTGAGTAAGCTAGTAGAAGTGCAAGCGGTTGACTTGCATACACTACAGAAACAGGCAATTTAGAAGAATTAAGGTAGTTAACAATGACACAAACATCAGAAGTAATTTGGCATAACGGTGAAATGGTTCCTTATTTTCAAGCGACCACCCATGTGCTTAGTCATGCTTTACATTATGGCAGCTCAGTTTTTGAAGGGATCCGTGCTTACGATACGCCAAATGGTCCAGCTGTTTTCCGCTTAACCGATCATATTCAACGCCTCTTTGATTCTGCGAAGATCTACCGTATGGAAATTCCTTTTACCAAAGAGGAAGTAATCGCAGCGTGTAAAGAGACGATCCGCGCAAATGACTTTACCAATGCTTACCTTCGTCCATTTGCATTTTTGGGTCATGTAGGTCTTGGTTTAAATCCGAAGTCGCACCGTGCAGACATGACAGTCGCTGCGATGGAATGGGGTGCATACCTTGGTGAAGAAGGTTTAGCGCAAGGTGTTGATGTGTGTGTTTCTTCTTGGAGTCGCCTCGCACCAAATACCATGCCTACTGCGGCTAAAGCGGGTGGTAACTATTTATCTTCACAGCTTATTTCAGGTGAGGCGAAGCGTAATGGTTATGTTGAAGGGATCGCGCTTGATGTTAATGGTTACCTGAGCGAAGGTGCTGGTGAGAACTTATTTGTTGTGAAAAAAGGCGTGCTTTATACCCCGCCAACCACAGCTTGTATTCTACCTGGTCTTACGCGCGACACTATCATCCATTTGGCAAAAAAACGCGGTTATGAAGTACGTGAAGAGCCAATCGCTCGTGAAGCGCTTTATCTTGCTGATGAGTTCTTTATGGTTGGTACCGCAGCGGAAGTAGTACCTGTTCGCAGCGTAGACAAGATTACCGTGGGTAATGGTGGTAGAGGTCCAATTACGGAAGAGTTACAGCAGGCCTATTTTGCTTTGGTTAAAGGTCAAGCTGATGACGAAAATGGCTGGTTAGAATACGTAAACGAATAACTTTATTGGTATCGGGGTCAAACGCCCCGAATAAAAGCGCATTGTAAATTGTGGGAATGAGGAACTCGGCATAGCCGAGAAAAAGGTGAAGCATGGCTAAATTACGGAGCAAGACAACTACTGAGGGCAGACAACGCGCGGGTGCTCGTGCATTGTGGCGAGCAACGGGAATGACGGACAGTGATTTCCATAAACCGATCGTTGCGGTCGTGAATTCATATACCCAATTTGTTCCGGGTCATGTTCACCTCAATCAGCTTAGCGCATTGATGGCTGATGCGATAACAGAAGCAGGCGGCGTACCCCGCGAATTTAATACCATTGCTATTGATGATGGTATCGCTATGGGTCACGGCGGCATGCTTTACTCGCTCCCGTCTCGAGACTTAATTGCAGATTCGGTAGAGTACATGGTTAACGCTCATTGTGCCGATGCCATGGTCTGCATTTCTAACTGCGACAAAATCACCCCAGGCATGTTACTTGCGGCACTGCGGTTGAATATTCCGGTGATCTTTGTTTCCGGCGGCCCGATGGAAGCGGGTAAAACTCGCTTAGCGGATATCGATTTAAAATTGGATCTCGTCGACGCTATGGTGAAAGGCGCAGATCCAACCGTGAGTGATGAAGACTCTGAGCAAGTAGAGCGCTCAGCTTGTCCTACTTGCGGTTCGTGTTCAGGCATGTTTACTGCCAACTCCATGAACTGTCTATTAGAAGCGCTGGGCTTAGCGTTGCCTGGTAATGGTACTACACTTGCGACACACAAAGACCGCCAACAGCTTTATTTGGGCGCAGCAAAGCGCATCATGGCTTTATGTGATGAGTACTATGGTAAAGACAATGAGCAAGTGCTGCCACGCAACATTGCTAACCAAGCCGCATTTATGAACGCCATGACATTAGATATCGCGATGGGCGGTTCGTCTAATACCGTGCTGCATTTATTGGCGGCAGCGCAAGAAGGCTTTGTCGATTTTGATATGAATGACATAGACCGCTTATCTCGTAGCACACCGTTTTTGTGTAAAGTTGCTCCGGCAACACAGCAATATCACATTGAAGATGTTCACCGTGCTGGCGGCATTATGGCCATTCTCAACGAGCTGGCCAGAGGCGATAAGTTGGACCTTTCAGTGGGGCACGTTGCTGGCGGAAATCTAGGTGAAGTTATTGCGCGTTGGAATGCCGCAGACCGTGATAACGAGCGGGCACAAACTTTCTATCGCGCGGGGCCTGCGGGGATCCGCACTACCCAAGCTATGAGCCAAGAGTATCGCTGGGATGAGCTTGATTTAGACCGTGAAGGCGGCTGTATTCGCTCCATCGAGCATGCCTTTAGGCAAGATGGCGGCCTTGCAGTATTGAAAGGTAACTTAGCGCCTGATGGTTGTATTGTGAAAAGTGCCGGGGTGGCCGATGAAATGCTGCGCTTTACAGGGCCCGCTGTAGTATTTGAATCTCAAGACGATGCCGTCGAGGGGATACTAGGTGGCCAAGTTAAGAAAGGTGATGTAGTGATCATTCGCTACGAAGGGCCTAAAGGTGGTCCGGGTATGCAAGAAATGCTGTACCCAACTAGCTATCTTAAATCGATGGGGCTAGATAAAGACTGCGCTTTACTTACCGATGGTCGTTTTTCTGGCGGTACTTCTGGACTTTCTATTGGCCATGCGTCTCCAGAGGCTGCCAGTGGTGGCAATCTGGCGCTGGTTGAAAACGGCGATGTTGTCGCTATCGACATCTATAACCGCAGTATTGACGTTAAACTGGACGACACCGAGTTGGCGCTGCGCCATGAAAAGCAACTCGCTCGTGGTAAAGAAGCGTACAAACCAGTTAACAGAGAACGTTATGTGAGTCCCGCGCTAAAAGCCTATGCACTGTTAGCAACGAGTGCAGACAAAGGCGCGGTACGTGACTTACAAAAACTAGAGGAGTTAGGCTAGCGATGGTTTCCCAAGAGCTTGATTACTTTAGAGCCATTATTCAGGCGAATGTGGCACCGCTCGTTGAGGTAACGCAAGTGAATCAACTAGAGCAAATGTCAGCCCAGCTTGGTAACCAAATTTGGCTGAAAAGAGAGGACCAACAGCCGGTCTATTCTTTCAAATTGCGTGGTGCGTATAACAAGCTACGTCAGTTGCCGAAAGGATCGCGGGTGTATACCGCTTCTGCGGGTAATCATGCTCAAGGGGTTGCACTAAGTGCAACGCATCTAGGTCAGCACGCTACCATTGTAATGCCTGTGACTACGCCAGAGATCAAGGTCAACGCGGTTCGTAAGCTCGGTGGTGAAGTAATCTTACACGGCCATCACTTTGATGCGGCAAAACAATACGCGCTAGATCTTTGTGAAGCGCAAAATGGTGTTTTTGTCCCGCCATTTGATGATAAAGATGTGATCATCGGCCAAGGTACGGTGGCGCGAGAGTTAATTCAGCAACTTGATGAACTAGACGTCGTATTTATTCCCGTAGGAGGTGGTGGTTTACTTGCGGGAATGGCGGTGTATTTGAAGTCACTTCGTCCTGATATCCGTGTTATAGGGGTAGAAGCTGAGGACAGCGCATGCCTTAAAGCCGCACTTGAAGCGGGAGAACCCGTGGAGCTTGAACGAGTCGGTGGTTTTGCGGACGGCGTAGCGGTAAAGCTTATTGGCACTGAAACTTTTCGATTAGCACAAAAGTTTTGTGATGAAGTCGTGACGGTTAATGCCGATGAAATTTGTGCGGCGGTTCAAGATATTTTTGTTGAGACGAGAGCAACTGCAGAGCCTTCCGGCGCGTTATCAACTGCGGGCTTGAAGAAGTGGCTCGCGCAAACGGGCGAAAAGGGGCTGAGTGTTGCGGCTATCTTGTCAGGCGCTAATTTAAACTTCGATCGGTTGAGGTATATCGCCGAAAGAACGGCGCTAGGTGCTAAACATGAAGCATTGCTCGGGGTGACTATCCCTGAGGAAAAAGGCAGCTTTAAGCGTTTTTGTCACTCTCTTGGTGGCCGAGCGATCACTGAGTTTAACTATCGCTATGCCGGCTGTGGCGAAGCGCAAATTTTTGTTGGTGTTGGGCTTAGAAATGGCCAGCAAGAGCTAACTGAGTTAACCGCTTCATTGCATCAAAACGGCTACCTGTTTGATGACTTATCAGATAACGAACTGGCAAAGTTACATGTGCGATATATGGTAGGCGGCAAACCGCCGAGCGTCATGAATGAACGTTTATTGCGGTTTGAATTTCCTGAATATCCAGGCGCATTAGCACGCTTTTTAGACATGCTCGGCTGTAATTGGAATATTACTTTATTTCATTATCGCAATCACGGTGCGGCACAAGGCAATGTGTTAGCCGCTTTTGAAGTTGAGCCCAGTGATTATGAGCGCTTTGATGAACATCTTGCAAAGTTAGCGTATCAGTTTCAAGAAGAAACAGATAACCCGTGTTTTACACGCTTTTTGCATGGCGAGCAGTTAGCAAAGCAAAAGGCTGGATAATAAGTACTGAATTAGGTACGCTGGTCATGAAAGTATCTAATTTTATCAGTGGATTACATGATTAGAAAAAGAAAAAACAAGGACATCTTCATAACGTTAGTTACAAGGCTTGTATTACTTGCGGGCTTATATTTTGGTGCGAGTGCACTTTGGCCAGAGCTGATCGAACACACACTTTTCTTGCCAATTGCGTTTGCAATTACATTGATATCGGTCGTACTCCAAGGTGATATCGGTACCAACAGACGCCCAGAGCAAATGTTATTAAAAGAGGGCGAGAAGTTAATGCTCATCTACGGGGCAAATAAAATTATGATGCCAATAGCGCAAGTTGAGTCTGTCGCTATTGATGATAATTACTTTGGGATCATCGAGAAGAATAATGGTAATGGCTATGACATTATGTGCAAAGGTAGCCAAGAGCAGATCTATCATCACCTTAAGAACATACTAGGTACACATATAGAGAATTGCAACGTACAGCTGCTTTGAACCTTAGTCAGTTAAAGTAGTACTTAACTCACTGATATATTCAATACTTATCCAAACTTAATGGCAGCCTGATCACCTTAAACTATAGTTAGCTATTATCAGTTGAAAAACGCAAGGATATGATGTTTAGGTACTATGTTGCGTTATTACTTTTATTTTTGAGCACTCAAATTGCAGCCCTTGAAAAAGTCACATTACAGTTAAAGTGGACGCATCAATTTCAGTTTGCTGGTTACTATATGGCAAAGGAAAAGGGGTTTTATCATAGGGAAGGGTTAGACGTTCATATTCTTCCTGCCGATCCCAATAATCCTAACGTTGATTTTCGCGTGCTATACGGGCAAGCACAGTTCGGTGTGTTTCACTCTGGCCTACTGAAACAAAGGCTCAACGGTAAACCCTTTGTGGCGCTTGCTGCGATACTACAGTCTTCTCCTTATTGTTGGATGGTAAGAGCCGACAGTGATATTTATGTTCCCCGTGATTTTCAGGGGAAACGCCTCAGTCATTTAGGCCACACTGAAAACGGTGAATTGCTTATGATGTTGCAACGTGCAGGCGTCAATACACAAAATATGCGCTTGTATTCAGGCAGTGAGCCACTGAAAGACTTTATCGCGGGTAAATTTGATGCGATGCAAGTTTATAGCACCAATGAGCCCTATACCGTGCAGCAAAGCGGTTTATCGACCCGTGAAATTTGCCCAAAGCAGTTTGGTTTAAACGTTTATGCTGACGTGCTCTTTACTACGGAAAGCGTACTAGAAAACCGCCCTGAGCTTGTTAAACGCTTTCGTCGTGCGAGCCTTAAAGGTTGGCGATACGCTATGTTACATCTAGAAGAAACCTTAGCAATAACTAAGCAGCAATACGCTACCCAAAAATCCTTGGAACAGCTCGCATTTGAGGCAGAGAAGTTAAGGGAGTTCATCAAGGTGGCTAATATTCCAATTGGAACAATGTCAACGGCAAAATGGCAATGGATAGCACAGCTATATCACTTAGATGTGAGTCAGTTTCATGAACACAAAGCGCGCTTTATTTATTCAGAAGTGAAGAATGAACAACCTAAGCTATCTTGGGTGTTGATTATTGCAGCGATTTTGACATTGGTTTGTATCCCAATGTATATCCACTTAATTTTTTCTCGTAAATATCATCAACAATTACGCTAGAATAAGGGTATTGTTTCTCTGACAACCGTGGCCATTGTGGAACCGAGCAAACGCTTTCAACTTCTAGATAAATTATTATTCGATACCCGACAATATTGGCAAGTCGTTGCTTTTGAGCATCTCACTATTCCTTGGCCACAACTGCAATCTGAATTACTGCGGTTAAGCGACGATGCAGTATCAACATTAGACAGTGACACTGATGCCCTTTTTACTTTTTTTAGTCGCTATATTCCCGAACTTGAACAACTTACGGTCTTAAGTGCTTTACCGCAAAAAGTGGGCCGTAGAGATGAGTTACCATTTTGGCTGAGTAATGGCATAAAAGGACGTAAATTAGAGCAACTTCAAGACTTTGTTGCCGCAGTAAACGAAACCAAAGCATCGGTACTAGAGTGGTGCGCAGGTAAAGGTCATTTAGGCCGATTGCTTTCTTATCATGGCGCGCCTGAAGTGAACAGTATTGAGCTTCAAGCGGATCTGTGTCGACAAGGAGAGGAAAGTGCGAAGCGGCAAAATCTAAACTTGCATTTTCATTGTGCCGACGTGCTGAAAGATGACATACATCACCACTTCGTTGAAAATCGCCATGGTATTGCACTGCATGCATGTGGTGAATTACATCGTGTATTTATGCACCAAGCAGTGGCGAATGGCATGAAAAAGCTATCGCTCTCTCCATGCTGCTATCACTTATTTACACCACCTGATTATCAAGCCATGAGTGTTGAAGCACAGCAGAGTCAGCTCAATTTGTCTCATCACGATATGAAGTTAGCGCTGCAAGAGACAGTTACAGCACCCGGGAGAGTGGCACAAGTACGTAAAAAAGAGGTGAGTTGGCGCTTAGGGTTTGATGCGCTGCGCAGAGAACTTACCGCAGATAAACATTACGTGAGTGTGCCTTCGGTCAATAAGGCTATTTTTTCTGGGTCGTTTAGTGAATTCTGTTATTGGGCAGCTGAGCAGAAGCAGCTCGCCCTGCCTGATGGAATTGATTTTGACCAATATGAACGTATTGGGCGTGAACGAAAACAAGTAACGGACAGAATTGAGCTAGTACGACACGTGTTTCGTCGTGCGATTGAGATCTGGTTGGTCCTGGATAGGGTTTTATATCTGCAAGCAGCTGGGTATGATGTCACCCTTAGCACTTTTTGCGAAAAGTCACTCACCCCAAGGAATATTTTGATACAGGCTGAACGTCAGTCGGAGAACCATTAATGTGTAATACGAGCCCAAGTCCACTGAGTCACTTACTCGATAATAATAAACAGTGGGCAGATCGCACCAATGCCAGTGATCCTGAGTTTTTCAAAAAACTGTCGCAACAACAGAATCCAGATTATCTATGGATTGGCTGCTCTGACTCTCGTGTGCCTGCCAACGAGATTGTTGACTTAATGCCTGGAGAGTTGTTTGTTCACCGCAATGTTGCCAATGTCGTTGTGCATACTGATCACAACTGTTTGTCGGTCATGCAGTATGCGGTTGAGGTGCTCAAAGTGGATCACATCATGGTGGTCGGTCACTACGGTTGTGGTGGAGTGCAAGCCGTACTCGATAACGCTAAGTTTGGTCTGATCGATAACTGGCTACGTCATGTCGCTGATGTGAAAGAGAAACACCAAGCGATTATTGAACAAGTGAGCAAAGAAAAGCAATGTGCGGCGCTTTGTGAGCTAAATGTGGTTGAACAGGTGCGCAACGTGTGTCAGAGCAATATCGTTCAAGATGCTTGGCAGCGAGGTCAAACTTTGACGGTACACGGGTGGGTCTATGGTCTAGCTGATGGTCTCTTGAATGAGGTGGTGAACGCCGTAGAAGATATGGAGCAACTGTCACTTTGCTATGAAAAGTCTCTGCTTGGTGTGAACCAGCGCTATTGCTAGGGTCAACAGAGTTTAGAGATTGCGTGCGTCACAAGCGCACGCCTTACTTTTCAAAGCTTTGGTTGCTTATTCCTGCGAGTCGGATGCTTGGCTGGCAAGCTGCGCTTCTAACTGCGCCACTTTTTCTTCAAGTTCAACCAATTTTTCACGTGTGCGGATCAGCACTTTGCTTTGAATATCAAACTCTTCTCTGCTAACAAAATCCATTTCTGATAATTTGCTCTGGATCGCCTGTTTCGTTCTTGCTTCAAATGTTTCAGCAAGATTTTTTACGCCCTGTGGCATGTTACTGGAAATTTGCTTAGCAATTTCTTCAATTTTGGCTGGATTAATCATCTTCTTACCTTAGCTTGCGAGTCAGTATACAAATTCCATCTTACCTTATGCGCCGCAGACGGAAAAGGTTCGCTTCATAGTTTTACATGGATACGGTAAACTAGCATGCTTAGTTTATAAGAATTCCTCAACCCCTCAGCACTGACAGTTGTTGCCAACATTGTGCCAAGCGAGAAGATAACCGGATTAGTTGTATGAAGCTCAACCCAAAACAAGACGAAGCGGTAAAATATATCAGTGGTCCATGCCTTGTATTGGCAGGTGCGGGCTCAGGTAAAACCCGGGTTATTACCAATAAAATTGCCTACCTAGTGCAGCAGTGTGAATACAAAGCAAAGAATATCGCAGCGGTCACCTTTACCAACAAAGCGGCGAAAGAAATGCGTGAACGGGTGGCACAAACTTTGGGCAAGCAAGAAGCTAAGGGTTTGTGGGTGTCGACATTCCATACATTAGGGCTGGAAATCATTAAAAAAGAGGTCAAGACCTTGGGTTATAAACCCGGCTTTTCCTTGTTTGATGATCAAGACACCAATCAGTTGTTAAGTGAACTCACTGAAAAAGAGCTTGAGCGTGATAAAGACTTACTCAATTTGCTAAAGATGCAGATTGGTAACTGGAAGAATGAGCTTATTTTGCCAGAGCGCGCTATTAGAGAAGCGCGAGAGCCACAAAAAGCGCTATTCGCTCAGCTTTATGCGCGTTATCAAACACAGCTGCGTGCTTACAATGCGTTAGACTTTGATGATCTTATTATGATCCCAACTTTGCTCTTGAATCAGTCGGTTGATGTGAGAGAGCGCTGGCAGCAACGATTCCGCTATTTGCTGGTGGATGAGTATCAAGATACCAATACCAGCCAGTATCAGTTAGTGAAACTGCTCGTTGGTGAGCGCGCACGTTTTACTGTGGTTGGTGACGATGATCAGTCTATTTATTCATGGCGTGGCGCTAAACCGCAAAACTTGGTGCTGTTGAGCAAAGATTTTCCGGGCCTAAGACTTATCAAATTGGAGCAAAACTACCGTAGTGCAGGGCGGATCCTAAAGGCCGCGAATATCCTAATCGCTAACAATCCCCATGAATTTGATAAACAACTGTTTAGTGAACTGGGGTACGGCGACCCGATCCGTGTGATAGCGACTCGTGACGAAGAACATGAAGCGGAGCGTGTGGTTGCGGAGATCATTTCACACAAGTTTATGAAACGTACCAGCTATCGCGACTATGCATTGCTTTATCGTGGTAATCACCAAGCTCGAGTGTTTGAAAAGGCACTCATGACCAACCGTATTCCATACAAAATTAGTGGCGGTATGTCGTTCTTTGCACGCAGTGAAATCAAAGACATTATGGCTTATTTACGATTCCTAGTGAACCAAGATGATGACAACGCATTTTTACGTATCGTCAATACCCCTCGACGCGAGATTGGCCCGGTGACATTAGAAAAGCTAGGTAGCTTTGCCAACGAGCGCCATATTAGTCTATTTGCTGCGTGTTTTGAGTCAGAGCTCGTGGATCGCTTGGCGGGTCGTGGCTTAAATGCATTGATGGGATTTGCGCGCTGGGTGGTTGAGCTTTCCGACCGAGCAACCCGTGGAGATACCTTGGAAGCGGTAAAAGATATGATCCGTGAAATTAATTACGAAGCGTATCTTTACGAGTCATCTCCCAGCGCTAAAGCGGCGGAAATGCGGATGAAAAACGTATCAGAACTATACCGTTGGATAAGTGATATGCTTACGGGAGATGCTGATAACCCCGCGATGACACTGCCAGAAGTGGTAAGCAAACTCACATTAAGAGATATGCTTGAGCGCAATGAAGAAGAAGATGACTCAGATGCAGTGCAGTTATTAACGCTGCATGCGTCCAAAGGTCTTGAATATCCACACGTATTTATGGTGGGGATGGAAGAAGGCTTGCTACCCCACCAAACGAGTATTGATGAAGATAATGTCGAAGAGGAAAGGCGTTTAGCCTACGTTGGCATCACTCGTGCTCAGCAAACCTTAACATTGACTTATACCAAGAGTCGTCGTCAATTTGGCGAGCAGATCACCCCAGAGCTGAGTCGCTTTATACAAGAATTGCCGCAAGATGATTTACAAATTGAAGGGAAAAAGCCTGTTGCGACACAGGCAGAACGAATGGAAAAAGGTAAGTCTAACGTTGCGAATTTACGGGCAATGCTAAGACGGGACTGATTCGTTATCAAAACTCTGGATAAAGGCTACACGTTCGTTGCCCTTATCCAGCATTTGCTGTTTGCCAAAAAACAGCTGCAAGCCATGCCTTTCCAGCAAGCTTCTAAAGTTTAAAATCGCAGGACCTCGGGCGATGACCTTAATATTTTTCACCTTAGTAACGGCTAAAATACCTTGTAACTGAACCTCATAACTCGTTTGCTGTAAGACGCGTTTACTAAACGTCGAGCTTAATAAGACATAGGTAAAGTCAACTTGGCTAATTAGGGTTAGATCGCAGCGATCTTTACCAAAATTATTCAAGCCAATTGGGATCCCCATATCGGCCAAGGCTCTGAGATTTAATACTTGCTGACTAGAAGCAAAGCGAATTTCGCTTTCTTCGAAGAGCAAACAAAGTGTTTTGTCTTGCCGCTTAAGCTGCTGCTTTAGCGCGTCAAAATGTGCGCTTTCTAGTAACATTGCAGAGCAACCAAATAGCATATCTTCATCGCGGCTAAGGGCAATTTCTTGCGCTTTGTTAAGTAGGTGCAATTCAATTTCAAGCAGTTGAGATTTTTCTGCGGCAAACTTTTTCAGAATATCAAAACTGGTGCTGCCTAACACTGGATGCTCGCCAAAGGCTTCCAAAAAGCCAATTGGTTGGGCGTTATCTGACCAGTTCACGATTTCCGTACAGCGGAAGTGGGTAGGCAGCTTATCTAAGTGATGTTGCTCTTGCTGCTTTTGAGCATTTGAGCTTGCGGTTAGCAATGGATGATAAAATTCATAGCGACCACGGCCAGCGTTTTTAGCATAGTACATTGCCGCATCGGCATCTCTGATGATTTCATCGGTGTTACGGTATAGCTTATTACTGTAGGTGATCCCTATGCTGGCACCGCTTTGCATGCATACCCCCTTCAAACAGAAAGGTTGCTGCATGACTTTGATAATACGTTTGGCGACATCTTCCGCTTGCTGACGATCGGTTAGGTGATCAAGTAAGATCACGAATTCATCACCAGCAAGTCGAGCTAATAAATCGTGTTCACGAATACACTCTAAGAATGACTGCGCCACCCACACCAAAAATTGATCGCCAGCTTGGTGACCTAATTCATCATTAATGTCTTTAAATTTATCTAAATCAATAAAAAGAACGGCAAAGTTATCTTCGGGATAACGATGATGTTTCTTCAGCGTCTTTTCAAGCTGAGTTAAAAACAAACTACGGTTTGGAAGACCGGTGAGTGAATCATGATGAGCATCATGATAAAGCTGTTGCTCAATCTTTTTGCGCTCTTCCATCTGCATTTGCAGGTGTAAATTGGCTTGTTGTAGCTCTTTAGTTTTTTCCGCAACTCGATGTTCTAACTGCTGGTGACTGATCTTAAGCGCTTGGTTCGCTAGGTGCGTTTGTAGTACAGAGGCAATCTGATTAGATACAAAAGAGATCAGCTCAACATCATCATAATTAAATTCGTGTTTGTGCTCATAAGCCTGACATGCGATCAGGCCGATGACGCCAGTAGCGGTTTTTAATGGTGCACCAAGCCAACTCGTTGCAGCAAGCTTGTGATTATAGCCTGCGGGGCGCTCTACTGTGCCTTCGAGTGCTAAGGCTTTGGCACGGGTACTGTCTATTAACTGGCTTTGCTCAGTACGAATGACCAGCTCACTATACCCTTTTGCAAATGGGCGAGGGTTATAACTGGTTTTTTCATCAACGCTATACGGGAAGGTAAGCCAATTCGTCTCTTTATCGTAAAGCGCTATGTAGAGGTTGTCGGCAAAAGTAATAGAACGAATAATGTCGTGAACTTGTTGGTACACATCGTCAATATCGGAGAACTGGGTTGCTAATTCAGAAATCTTGAATAAGATTTGCTGTCTTTCTAGCGCACGCTTGCGGTTTTCTATCTCTTTATTAAGTGCTTCATTACTTTGCATTAGTGCCCGCGTGCGAATTTTCACTTCAGACTCTAGTAACTCACGCTTTTTAACGCGTTCAATCGCTGTGGCCAGATACAGTGACATTACTTCAAGCAATTCAACTTGATGATCGCTGTAGGATTGCTCGGCTTCGTAGCTTTGCGATACCATAACGCCAATAATTGCGCCGTCGCGGTAGATAGGTACGCCCACCCAATGCTCCGCTTGACTGCCCATTATCTTAAACTCGCCAGCATTGGCTCGCGATAGCATGTCATCTTTGGTGAGATAAACGGTTTCGCCGGTTTTAAATACAAAACCAGTCACACCATCTTTAAAGTGATGTGCTTCATGAAGTGGGACAGAAATACCGTCTTTCTCATCAACAAAATACGATAGCTCAAGCGCTTGAGTAAAGCGATTTTGCAGGACAACGTAAAAGCTTTTGCTAGGTAAATATTGAGATAGAATATTGTGGATTGCGGGATACAACAGGGTAAGCTCAGCAACAGTACTAGCCTGTTCTGATAACTGAATTAATGTGTATTGAAGTTGAGACTTTCTTTTATACTTTTTGAGTAAAGACTCTAATCTGGCGGTTCGCCGAGATAGTCTCCTAACCTGTTGCTGTGGCTCTTCCAATGACGAAACCAGTTCTTATTGTTGTTTAATTATTGAGCTTAATAGTTTCACTTTTAGCCGAGGCGGTCAAGTGTAAATTTCTCATTCCTGCTCGCTTTATAAAGTGATATCAAGCCAGCGTTAATCACGGCTTTTATGGCACTATATTGAGACGAAAATGCAGCGATAAACGCTGCACTGTCCAATAAGTCTTTCTACCCTAAATAGAGAAGTTGAAATACTTATTTGCTTGTCATGAAATCGATTGCTGCTGCAATCTCATCATCCGAGCAGTTCATACAAGTACCACGAGGAGGCATTGCATTGAAGCCATTGATCGCATGGTCTAGTAATACGTCTTTACCTTTCGCTAGGCGCGGTGCCCAATCGTCAGCTGTTTTTGGTGCGCCTAATGCGCCAGTGCCGTGACAAGCAAAACATGCTGCTTGATAAACCTGCTCACCTGAACGAGGTCCTGATGGCTCGGCTTCTGCAGCACTTTCAGCACCAGCTAAATATACTGAGCCGATAGGCTGAAGACGTTTCTTAATCGCTTCTTCAGTTAAAGAATTGTCGTATGGTTGCGCAACTGCGGCTGTTGATAGCAATAAAAGTGCTGCTGAAAGTTTCTTCATTTACCTTGCTCACTTCGTTTGAACGTGTTCAATCACGATAATGGATGACGGAATTATTGGGATTATAACGTCACCTGTTCATTTATAAAACGTAAACTTGAGTATAAATGGTTAAAACCATTAATTTATTGCGTTAGGGCAAGCTTTTCTGCCTAAATTTGCAATCGCTCAAGGCCGAAAAGCGAGTTGTTCGGCCTTGGCGTTTTCCTTTACTAATACGAATGGGTGGGGGAGGTGATCGCCTCTATGCCATTTCGATTAACTTCGTCACCGCCTTTTCGATGCCAGTCGCGGCTTCAAGGATGGATGACGCCAGCATATATGCCGGTGTACTAATCACTTTTTCATTGTCATCAACGACGATCTCGGTCACTTCACAATCCACGTGCTTTGCACCAAGCGTATTAACTGCCGCTGCGGTATCAACATCATTGCCTATGGTCGCGAGTGTACCCGGTGTGTGGATATGGGCGATGAGTGCTGGCGCAATGCACAAATAAGCGATAGGTTTTTGCTGATGATTGAACTCACGACATACGCGCTTTACGCTTTCAAGAATCGTAGAATCTGCGCCTTTAAAAGCAAAATCAGAAAGATTCTTTGCTACACCAAAACCTCCTGGTAATACCAAAGCATCGAATTCGTCAGCACTTAATGTTTCCAGATCTGCAATTTCTCCGCGTGCAATGCGGGCGGCTTCAACAAGAACATTACGACGTTCATCTTGTTCTTCACCGGTGATGTGATTGATCACATGGAATTGATCAATATTAGGTGCAAAGCACTGATAGCTTGCCCCTGCTTTTTCAAGATTGAGTAGTGTTAATACTGACTCGTGGATCTCGGCACCGTCGAATACTCCACAGCCACTTAAAATTACCGCTACTTTTTTCATTCATTTCTCCCTTCAATGTCACATCATGCGCGCTATATGCATAAAAAGAATTATGCACGAATTAAAAAATTATAAAGGATCTTCTATGATCTTTGATCAATTGTGTTAGTATACTCCTCCGCTTGAGAAAATCAGGCTATTTTTTACTCACCCAGATTGTTAAGCGTGACTAAAAAAATTCTTTATCCACAAAGCGGTAAAGATAATAACAATAAAAAAGGCACAAAAAGCGCAAGTAAATCAAAGTTTTAATTTACACTCTGACTTTTAAAACAAAGTTTCGGAGCGATTTTTCGTGTTTGTCTACAAAGTTATCCACAGGTGCAGCACGATTTATCTAAATGATGAGATAACGCGAAACTCGTTTTATCTTGTGCCTTGTGGCATCCTTACATTCTACTCCACAAAAGACTAATTTAGGATCCAATATTTATGTCTCAGATCCCTCAAAATCCGTTGATCTTGGTTGATGGTTCTTCCTATTTATTTCGTGCTTATCATGCGCCACCACATTTAACAAATTCAAAAGGTGAAGCAACTGGTGCGATCTACGGTGTGATCAATATGCTTAAGAGTTTGCTTAAGCAATATCAACCAAGTCATATGGTAGTAGTCTTTGATGCTAAAGGGCCAACTTTCCGCAACGAAATGTATAGCGAGTATAAAGCGCATCGCCCGCCTATGCCGGATGATCTGAGAACGCAAATTGAGCCGATCCACGAAATAATTAAAGCAATGGGCCTGCCACTGGTAAGTATTAGTGGTGTCGAGGCCGATGACGTGATCGGTACATTCTCTAAAATAGCGTCAGAGCAAAGTCGCCATGTGCTAATCAGCACTGGTGATAAGGATATGGCGCAATTGGTCAATGAACATGTCACGTTGATCAACACAATGACAAATACGATCTTAGACCCTGAAGGGGTAGTGGATAAGTTTGGTATTGGTCCTGACTTGATCATCGACTATCTCGCGTTAATGGGAGATAAAGTCGATAATATTCCGGGCGTACCAGGCGTTGGTGAAAAAACTGCATTGGCGATGCTTCAGGGGTTAGGCTCTATCGATTCGCTCTACGAAAACTTAGACAAAATTGCTGATTTAGGTTTTCGTGGCTCAAAAACCATGGCGAAAAAACTAGAGGAACACCAAGCGCAGCTAAAATTGTCGTATGAATTAGCCACTATTAAGCTGGATTGTGAAGTAGAGCAAGACTTAGAGCAATTTAAGATAGCTGAGATGGATAAAGATCGCTTAATCGAGCTATATGGTCAGTGTGAGTTTAAGCGTTGGTTAGCTGAATTGCTGGATGGTCAGTCACAAGCTGATATCGTTGATGTGGAGGCTGAAGGGTCGGCGCCTGCAGCTGCGCAGGTCGACACCCAATACGAGACTATTTTGACAAAAGCACAGCTTGATGAGTGGGTAACTAAGTTAAAAGCAGCCCAGCTCATCGCTTTTGATACTGAAACCACCAGTGTTAACTATATGCAGGCGGATCTAGTTGGAATGAGCTTTGCGGTTGCACCGGGCGAAGCGGCTTACTTACCAATCAATCACGATTATGTGGGAGCACCTGAGCAGCTTTCTCAAGACACAGTGTTTGAGATCATGGCACCACTACTTGCAGATCCTCAGATCAAAAAAGTGGGTCAAAATTTAAAATATGATCAAAGTGTGCTTGCTCGTGCAGGGCTTGAACTGCAGGGGATCGCTTTTGATACCATGTTGGAGTCTTACGTATTTAACAGCGTAGGAACTCGCCACGATATGGACTCCTTGGCGCTAAAATATTTAGGCCATAAAACCATTAGCTTTGAAGACATCGCAGGCAAAGGTAAAAACCAACTGACCTTTAACCAAATTGAGCTAGAAAAGGCGGCACCTTATGCAGCGGAAGACGCTGATATTACGCTGAGATTGCATCAACACCTCTGGCCGTTAATAGAGAAAGAAAATCGCCTTAAGCAGGTATTTACAGAGATTGAATTACCGCTGCTGAGCGTACTTTCTCGCATTGAACGCACTGGTGTGCATATCGATGGCGATATGCTAGCGAAGCAAAGTATCGAGATTGAAAAGCGCTTAGGTGAGCTTGAACAACAAGCTTTTGAAATTGCAGGTGAGGAGTTCAACCTGAGTTCAACAAAGCAACTACAAGCGATATTGTTCGACAAACTTGAGCTACCAGTGATTAAGAAAACGCCAAAAGGCGCGCCTTCAACGGCCGAAGAAGTGCTACAAGAGTTGGCGCATGATTATCCTCTGCCAAAACTTATTATTGAGCACCGTGGCTTAGCTAAGCTGAAATCAACCTATACCGACAAATTACCAAAATTGGTTAATGCGGATACCGGTCGTGTGCACACTTCTTATCATCAAGCCGTTACCGCAACGGGCCGTCTAAGCTCAAGCGATCCTAACTTGCAAAATATTCCGATCCGTAATGAAGCGGGACGTCGTATTCGTCAGGCATTTGTTGCCGACAATAATAAACAAATCGTCGCGGCGGATTACAGCCAAATCGAACTTAGGATCATGGCACATTTGTCACAAGACAAAGGGTTGTTGAGTGCCTTTGCTGAAGGTAAAGATGTACACAGCGCAACAGCGTCTGAAGTGTTTTCCGTGCCGCTTGAGGAAGTGACTTCTGATATGCGCCGCAAAGCCAAAGCGGTTAACTTTGGTCTTATCTATGGCATGAGTGCCTTTGGTCTGTCACGTCAGTTAGATATTCCAAGAAATGAAGCGCAACACTATATGGATATGTACTTTGAACGCTTCCCTGGTGTATTAGAGTATATGGAGCGTACGCGTGAAGAGGCTGCTGATAAAGGGTATGTAGAAACTCTATTCGGTCGCCGCTTGTATCTACCGGATATCAATGCGCGTAATGGCGCTCGCAGAAAAGCAGCAGAACGTGCAGCCATCAACGCACCGATGCAAGGCACTGCGGCGGACATCATCAAAAAAGCGATGATTAAAGTGGATGAATGGCTAAAAAACTGTGATAGCAATGATATCCAGTTGCTCATGCAAGTGCACGATGAATTGGTGTTTGAAGTACACAGCGATAAAGTTGCTGAATACAGTGAAAAGATCTGTGAGTTGATGAGCGCTGCGGCAGCACTTGATGTACCGTTATTAGTTGAAGCTGACAGTGGTGACAACTGGGAACAAGCACACTAGTCGATATTAAAATCTACCCGAGTTGCACTATTCGATTAGGCTAGTGCAACTTCATTCATGTTTGTTTGCAAGTATACACTAGCAGCATAGCGTCTTAATTTTGTAGCTCCTGTTAATCCCTAGTAACAAAAAACAAATTAACGTTGAAAGTTTATCAAATTGGCTCAAGTTTTGCTTTTTGGTGTTTATTTCTGGACGTCTATTTGTTAGAGTTCGCGCCGTCCTCATCCTGTAGGACATCCTGTTGATGATGTATCTCTCGAAAGAGGATACAGTGTATTGATAGCTTCTCCCCAGATTGCTATAGCGGCTCGTAACTTTTACGGGCCGTCTTTTTCTCTTTCCTCAAAGATGATACCAATTGAGGTAACTCCCCAATCAATGTACAGGTGAAACCACTATTCGCTTCGTTAAAAATTTTTCGTCTAGGATAACTAGAACACAAAATTTTTGCTTGGCTACTAAAGCTATTTTTCCACTGTAAAATGAATACCATGGGCGTAAAAGTATTCCAACATAACGACAAGTTTATGATTAAAGGTTTATTTAATTTGCACTGCGCTTTACACTGAGCGCTCAAATGCAATTCACTCTCATTTCATAAGGAAGTCGTCATGCTAAAGTACCTTCTTTTAGGTAGTGCACTTATTTCTTCTCAGGCGTTCGCAGCTTGGCAATTTAATCAACAACAAAGCGATGTTAGTTTTGTGTCTGTGAAACAGACTAGCGTTGCAGAAGTACATCATTTTAAAACGATAGATGGTACATTATCTGCTAAAGGCGAGCTTGAGGTTAATATTGACCTGGCAAGCGTTGAAACGATGATCCCGATCCGTAATGAACGCATGCAAAAGATGCTGTTCAATGTAGCGCAACACCCAAAGGCGAAAGTTAACGCTGATGTTTCTGAAGTGCTTGCTAAACTTAAAGCTGGTACACAAAAAATCAATGATGTAACAGCAACATTGACACTGCATGGTCAGATCCAAAAGATCAGCCTAGACTTATTAATAACGAAAAGTGCTAATGGCTTGGTGGTTACACCGGTAAATGCATTTATTCTCGATTCTAAGCAGTTTGGGTTAGATAAAGGGATTGAAGCGCTACGAGAAATCGCGGGTCTGAAGACTATTGCGACTAGCGTGCCTGTTAGCTTCAACTTGGTTTTTGATGAACAAAATTGATGCGTTAATCAAACAGTATGTTACGACTCATGCGCCGACCGAAAATTGGTCGGCGCCGTCGTGCGGTTTTTCTGACATCAAAATTGCAGCGGATGGTCGTTGGTTTCATCAAGGGCGTGAAATTAAACGGCAATCGCTAGTTGCCTTGTTTGCTAGTGTTTTAACCTTTGATGGTCAACAGTATTGGTTAAAAACACCTGCAGAAAGTTGTGAGATAGAGGTGCTTGCTCATCCTTTTATCATCGAGCAATGGCGCTATTGTGATGAAGCATCAGCTTTGGAGTTATCACCGTGTATTATCGCGATAGATAATTTAGGCCGTGAATGGCCCATTTGTGGTGTGTTTCCATTAGCGCTTGAGCATGTTAATGGGGGAGATATTCCATTTCTCACACTCAATTATGGTTTAACCGCTAGAATTTCACGAAATGTCTATTATCAGTGGGCTGAATTGCTCGAGGAAGATGAAAAAGGCTTTTATCTGATGTCGGCAAAGACGCGCTTTTATCTTAGCTAAGCGCGCCCTACGTTAGCGAATTGGTATTACTCGCTTGCTTCCTCTTGAGCTTCTTTGACAAACGGACCTAAGTACCAATCATCCAGTTTCCACGCTAATTCGTTTAATCCAATGCCTTTCAAAGAAGAAAACGCGTGAACTGTGATATCACCGTCTATTTCAGATAGCGCACGACGTACTTGTAGTACTTCCGCTTTGCGCTTACCTTGTTTTAGCTTATCGGCTTTGGTCAACAACGCCAATACCGGTATATTGCTGCCAGTCGCCCAGTTGATGAGATCCATATCGAGATCTTTAAGAGGGTGACGAATATCCATTAATACCACAATCCCTTTAAGACATTTGCGGCGTTGTAAATATTCACCTAATGCCTTTTGCCATTTCTTTTTCATCTCTAATGGGACTTTTGCAAAGCCATAGCCAGGTAAATCAATCAAACGCTGATCTTCGCCTAGAGAAAAAGTATTAATAAGCTGAGTCCGGCCAGGTGTTTTACTGGTGCGTGCCAGCTTTTGGTCTGTAAGCGTATTGAGCGCGCTCGACTTACCAGCGTTAGAACGACCCGCAAAAGCAACTTCAATTCCAGTGTCTGGTGGCAGTTTACTGATATCTGGGGCACTTGTGATAAATTGTGCCTGATTGTATTTAACGCGAGATTTTAGCACGCTGACTCCTAACTGATTAAACTTTCGCGGATGGAATTGCGTATTTTATAACAGTATGACGGAAACCAAAAGCATTGTGAGGTTTGTTCTAAATGCCGCTTTTGTTGCTAATTGGCCGAAGCGTCGTCCCAATATTAATTAATCTAGGTCAAGTCCCTATAAATTATAAGCTTAATATGGGCAGAAAACGTGCCAGAGAAAGTAATATCGTGTAGAATGTAGAAATTGCAATGTCAATCTAAAGTGTATACCTATCAGTAGTCACTACTGAGCAAGGCGTATTTAGATGGATCGGTGCTGTTTGGCGTTATATTTGCTAAGTTTGCATGTATGATTCATCTGATTAACATAACAACCTAATTAGTACTGATTGGTATTATTTGCCCGAGCAATAAAGAGAGCGACTTTATTTGCTAGGGTACAAATTACAGGGTCGGAAACAGAGAATTTACCATGAAAAAAATAGCATTAACTTTAACAATGTTGCTTGGTACGTTGTCAGCAAGCAACGCATCGGCATTCGATGGTGACGCGGAAGCAGGTAAAGCAAAGTCTGCAACGTGTGCAGCATGTCACGGTCCAGATGGCAATGCCCCTGTGACTATGTATCCTAAAATCGCAGGTCAGCATGCAGATTATATCTATAAGCAACTACAAGAGTTCAAGCTAGGTATGACGTCTGGTGGTAAAGAAGGGCGTATGGATCCTGTGATGAGTGGTATGGCTATGCCGCTGTCAGATCAAGATATGAAAGATTTAGCCGCCTATTTCTCTTCTTTATCTATGTCTGCTGGTTCAACGCCGGAAGATGTTGTTGCTGTAGGTCAGAAGCTATATAAAGCCGGTGATGCTGAGCGTGGTATTCCAGCTTGCGCTGCGTGTCACGGTCCTCGTGGTAACGGTACTTCTTTAGCTAAGTTCCCTAAAGTGTCATTCCAGCACCCTGAGTACATCAAATCACAGCTTGAGAAGTTCCGTGATGGCACTCGTAACAACGACATGAATGGTATGATGCGTGATATCGCGCAGAAGCTTACAGACAAAGACATCGAAGTATTATCTAAGTACTTAGGTGGTCTACACTAAAGTCGTATAGTGAGTTTACCTCTCTCAGTGTAAACTCTTACTATTGAAAAAAGGGCAGCATAGGCTGCCTTTTTTTGTTGTTGAAATTGTGAGATATATCTTACTTTTAATGTAAGATATTTGCTTGTGCAGCATGTGAGTTTTAGCTTATTTTTAAGCTATTGTTCAGTGTAAGTTTATGTAATTCATCTTTTTTCTGTTTAATTAAAAAAATTAAGGTAAGAAATTTGTTATTAAACAGTTGTAACTCAAACTCAGGAGCGTAGATTATTCGTTGTCGCCAAGCAATACAAAAAAAGGGACAATTCGATACGGAAGCGTAGGTGGCAAAGTTATGTATCTAGTTGGATACGAAGGACTATCAAGAAAGCGTCAGGAAGACCGAGAATAAGAAAATCACGGAAGTCTCATAATAAAAACAATATGGAAAGTGTCACGGAAGTCTAAAATAAAAACAATACGGACGACAATAAAATAAAAAGAATAATAATAAGACTTAAAAGTCGAAGGGAGAAGTGTCCAGTTGTGACGCTCAGATTAGTAGGCGGTAGAGAGTGATCTCTGCCGCCTTTTTATTTGGTTGCCTCTATTATACCTGATACAATAGCCGCCTTATTAAGCAATCACTGTTGACCATTGCAAGATTCAACTCTATTCAGTTGTGGCCTGTGCCAAGGTAATCAGCTTGAAGCCTACCATCAAGACAAGTATCGACTGTACTGGCAATGTCAAACCTGCCAGTTGGTGATGGTTGATCCCAAGTCGAGATTAACACCAGCTCAAGAAAAGGCCATTTATGATAGCCATGAAAACGATCTGGCCGATGAAGGCTATCGTCGCTTTCTAGCACGAGTGGCGGCTCCACTGTTGGCACGTTTGGCGACACCAAGCCAAGGCTTAGATTTTGGCTGTGGGCCTGGCCCGCTGCTTGCGAAAATGCTTGAAGAAGCAGGGCATCAGGTGGCTTTGTTTGACCTGTATTATGCTAATGATACCAGTGTACTGACTCGTCAGTACGACTTTATCGTTAGTACAGAAGTGGTGGAACATTTAGCAGAACCTGCAAAAGTATTAACGCAATTGTTAGCATGCTTAAAAGTGGGAAAGCCGCTGGCATTGATGACTAAGCTCGTCATTGATAAAGCACGCTTTGCGAATTGGCACTATAAAAATGACCTAACGCATATTTCATTTTTTAGTCGGGAAAGCTTTGCGTATTTTGCCGCGCAGCAGGATTGTGAATTAGAATTTATTGGGAATGATGTCATCATTCTCACCAAGCGTAGTTAACGCGAGAATTTTGGATAACCAATTATGACCAGAAAGAAAAAGACACGTAAAGTTGCAGCCAATGGAACACCAAGGCTGAGTAAAGAAAAGCTCCAAGCGTTACGTGCGCTCAAAGAGCAGCGTAGTAAAAAAACCAAAGGTAAAAAGCCGGGTTCTAGAAATGCACCAGAGATCTTAGTGAAAGAGCAATCAAACACGACGACCAATAAAGATCCGCGTGTTGGTAGCAAAAAGCCCATTTCTTTGGTTGCAGAGCCACAACCGACTAAGTCGAATACACAACCAGAGATGAAGCGCCATCTACAGCCGCAAGTTAAGTTAACTACAGCGGTAGAGACGTTAACTCCAGAGCAAGAACTTGAGCAGTTAGAAAATGACGAACGCTTGATGGCGCTACTTGAACGCCATGAACGCGGTGAACTGCTAACAGGTAAAGATGCGAAATACTTCAATCGCGGCATTGCACGTCATCAGGAACTATGTGAGATCTTAGGAATTGATGATGAGTTTGAAGAAGGCGATATGCTAGAAGATGATCCAATGGATCAGTTTATGAGTAATGATCTGGCAAATGAATGGTTAGACGACGACTTTGAGGAAGATGATAAGTAATGAATACTGCATGGATCATCGCAATCATTATTGGTGCCCTGATTATTGCTGGACTGGCGTTTTACGCGGGTAAATTACTATGGCAACTGAAGGTGCAAAAAGAGCAGATTGCCAAACATCGCGAGCAAAAGGCTGCTGAGCTTGAAAAGTCACGGCAGCAGCGCAATGGAAAAATTGCGGATAGCGTTAACTTGATCGCGCGTGCGATGAAGGAAAAACAATGTGAATATTCTGAAGGGTGTTTACGAGTTTGGGTACTCATCTCGCAATATAGCTTTGACGAGGAAGTTGACTTACAACAAAGTTATCCTGGTGTTTATCAGATGTATGATGAAGTCAAAGAAATGCCAACTCATGACGCGCGTAAGAAGTATTCTAAAAAAGAGATTTTCAAAATGGATAGCCAGCGTTGGCGTGCTGAAGAGCGCCTAGAAGCAGAGATCTTACAGGACTGTGAAAAGCTGATAGCGCGCTTTAAAGCGGCTGCTGGCAGTGAAAATGTTGTGTTTCAGTAAGTTGGCTTTGGAAAACGGCTAAGTGAATCTTTATCCAAACTTCAGATTAAACGCCCCAAGTGGGCGTTTTTTAGTTCTAAATGAGAAGTTTTTAACCCAGTTAGGGTCAGGTTTACTCCTTCAAGTTGAGTAAGTATTAAGTCAAATAGGCATGAGTTTACTGTGTGATGTATTCACATTCGGTCAGCACTAAAGCGTCTTTACATTGGTAATATACTTCCACTTGTTTTCCTTCGCCTAAATCCTTGTGTAGCGTTTCCATCAAAGTGAAAATAAGTTTCTTGTCATCAAACTGAGTCAGCTTGACGGCATCAAAGCCAAAGAACTTTTGCACCGTGCTATAAAGTGCCTTAAATATGCTTTCTTTGGCCGAGAAAATAACGGTCAACGGACAGTGCACTTGCTCGCCAAAAAGCGCAAAAATTTCAGCTTCTTCAGGATGTAAGATTTGCCGTTGTAGTTCGACTTCCTGCTTCGGTTTCATATCTCTTTCGATATCAATGCCTAAGCCTTTCACGGCGATATCATCAGTAGCAATCGCAGCCGCGATCCCTCGAGTATGCGTGATACTGGCAACAATATTTGCAGGCCAGATAGGCGCCCGATCGGAGCCGTTAAGTAGCGTAAAGTCACCTTGTCCAAATTGCGCAAGGCAGGTCTTGGCACATATCCGTCCCGCTAAAAACTCGGCTCGCCTTTTCGCCACTGCTTTATCTAGTGAAGCGGGCAGGAGTATATTTTGCTGTTCAAAGGAAAGCGCGTCAAAGCTGTCAGGATCAAACTGAATGCAATGAAAATGGTGTGAGAGGTAGGGGGTAAATAGGTGACTCTGAGTGCTTTGCAAAGCTGACTCCCGTTATTCGTATCCATTATTACAAGGCTGATATAGCGCCTCTAATTCGCTTTGGACGCTTAGTGTGCATGAGCTAAGCGTCCATAGCAAGATATGAACGAGAGATTGAAAGTTATTTTAGCTTACTTGCAACTGACACCAGTTGCAGAGCGAGGCTTGATACTTTTTCAGCAAGTTCCGGGTCTTTAATTTTACCTTGATCATCAAATACATTAAATGCGCTCGGTACAGCCAATTGGTCTGCGAGGACTAAACTGCCAATGCCAGACAACACATCACGAACATGGTTTAGGCCACGTAATCCACCTAAGCCGCCTGGTGAGGCTGCATAGAGTGCCACTATTTTGTTTCTAAATGCTGGCACTGCACCTTGTTCTGTTCTAGATGCCCAATCTATTGCGTTCTTGAGCACCGCAGTGAAAGAACCATTGTATTCTGGGCTTGCTAATAGAATACCATCGGCATCGCGCAGCTTGTCTTTTAAAAGTTGAGCACCTTTTGGTGTGCCTTGCGCTTCAAGATCTTCATCGAACATTGGAATATCTAAGTCTTGTAACTTGATCACTTCTACTTCTGCGCCACTTTCTAGTGCAAAGTTTGCCGCGGCTTGGATGAGTAATTGGTTGTAGCTGTCTTTTCTTAAACTGCCTGCTAGTGCGATAATTTTTGCTGTAGTCATCTTGCTGATACCTTATTTTGTTTCGTTAAAGTGATAGTAGCAAAATTTTACTTGCACAAAACCGAAATAAACGCAAAGCTTGTGTGCATATATGCACAGAGGTGGTTATGGATAAATTCACAGATTGGCAGGATCTTAAGGTCGCTTATACGGTTGCCAAGCTTGGCACCTTATCAGCGGCGGCTGAACATTTAGAGATCCACCACAGTACGGTACTGAGGCGAATAAATAGCTTAGAAGAAGCATTGGGAACGCGGTTATTTCACCGTCATGCCCGAGGTTATCAGGTAACACAGGCAGGAGAAAAGCTACTTGCGACGGCGAGTCAAATAGACGAGCGCTTGATGGAGTTGAGTACTTCTATTGTTGCCTCGGACAGCCAGCTTAGAGGTAAGCTTTTGGTGACAACGGTCAGTGGTTTTATGGATATGCTGTCGGAGCCTTGTTTGACTTTTCAGCAATTACACCCACAGGTGCAACTTGAAGTCATTCTCGACCAAAAGCGTTTACGCTTAGATCACGGACAGGCGCATGTTGCGGTGAGGGCAGGGCCAAAGCCCGATGAGCCCGACTACATAGTGCAGCACCTAAATACGTTAGAAGCTGGCTTGTATGCGTCTTCAAGCTATATCAAGCGTATGGGGATCCCTAAAACACTTGAAGCGTTACAGGCGCATTACTTTGTCTCTGGTGTGGCCGGATTTAATGCAAGAGTGCCATATTTCGCTTGGGTAGATGAACATATCCCTGAGACACAAGTGACGCTTAGGGTATCTGAAACGTCAGATGCGTCGCGTGCCATTGTTAATGGTTTAGGTATTGGTGGGCTACAGCACGATGTAGCAAAGCGTTATCCAGATTTACAGCCGGTGTTGCGTGATGAGTTAAAATGGTTAAGCCAAGTTTGGCTAGTTACCCATGTACTGGTTCACCGAACGGCCAAAGTACAGGCATTATGTGACGTGTTAAAGCGCCATTTTGCTAACCTGAACTGAGGTTAAGAGAATTACGGCTGGCGTTATTTTTCCAGCTTTTTGCAGCTAACTTTACTGAGCACGACATAAGTATCTTTTTTCGGATAGTAGAGCACACACTGGGTGTCACGAAGCTGCAAGATGAAACTCTCATAAGCGAGATTATGGGCGCCTAAAATTGGACTGCCATTGCCATCTAGGCTTTGGCCATGCTCAAGCAGTAGTGTTGGACTACGTTGAAAAACGGTACTTGCGAGCGTCGGTGGTACACCGCCTTTGAGTTTTACTATAGCTTGCTTGAGTTGTGATAACACTTCGGGCGAAGAAGCCGAGAGTACAGCTTCATTAACCGAAGTTGCTGCAGGCGCGCTATTGCACGCTTGCAGCAATAAAGCCAAAGCGGTGATTTTCACCGCTTTTAGCAGCGCCATTATTGCGGCTCCTTAGGCTTCATTAAAATTGCATTTTCCCGTAGTGGATAGACTGGGAGCGTAACCGCATGCTCCTTATTTTGATACTGTGGCTGAGCGGTAGGCGCAAATTGCGCTACATCTGGGCAACGACCAGTATCTATATGCGTCAGTGCTGCGGCGAAAAGATCTTCCTCCTGACTGCCTAGCGGTGCTGAGAAGTCATCTGCGACAATACAACCTGGTACTTGTGCGCTTAGACCAATTTCACCGCTGCTTGACGCTCCTGAAGGGGTAAAGCCATCAGCATAAGCATCAAAGCCCTTCGCATTTTCTGAACCAAACTGAATGGTATAGTAAACCGTGCCGCAGTTTTGCGCGGGCACAAAGCCATAGGGCTTGCCTCGAGTGGTACCACCGATCAAAAAGACTTCAACATCAATGCCGCGCAGGCCATTAATTACATTTTCACTGGCAGAGGCCGTGCCTCGTGTTGAGAGGATATAAACTCTAGGTAAGGTTACGGTGGGCAAAGTGGTGGATGTAAACTTGTTTTCAGCCCAGTTAATTGCTCTAGACTCAAATTCTGTTCGTTCTTCTTCAGCAGTACGCTTGTCATTTAAGGTGCTATAAGTGAAGGTTTTGTTTAGGCTGCTGTTGCCCGCAACCATATAGCCTAGTTGCGCTGCCATAATGACGCGACCACCACCGTTGTAACGCATGTCGAGTACCAAGTCGTCTATTTGTTGTGTTTTAAATAGATTAAAGGCTTCAATTAATCCTTCTTGCGCTGTTGGAATAAATTGATTGAACTGCACATATCCAACCTGCTTGCCGCCATAGCTAATGACTTTAGCGTTTTGCACCGGTGAGGTTTCAATATCGACTGAAGTCAGGGTGACTGATTTATCGTTACCAGCTTTATCTTCAAATACAAAACGATGGGGCTCGCTTTGCTCTGGTGATAGGCCAGCATTCAGTGCAGCGGTATTATCACTTGAAATAAAGTCGACGCCATCTATCGAGAGGATCTTATCTCCACGTACGATCCCTGCATTCGCGGCTGGTGAATTAGGCTCTACTGCGGCGACAGTAAAATTACGTGGTGGTGATGTGGATATGGCTGCCCAACGAATGCCATAACCGGTTGCAACACCCGATTGCGCTTCTTTTTGGAAGCTTTCATAAGATTCGTAGAAATGAAATTGATCTTTGGCATTACCCGACGCCGTCGTTTGGTTTGTTTTTAATTGCTCGAAGTAATCAATAACGGTATCGAATTGTGTTGGGTCGTTATCTAGTACTTCGTCGTACCAAAGGTAGGTTTCGTTGGTAAAAGAGCGGAGCCACATTTTTTCATGCATCGCCGTACCAACCTTATCGGGATAAGGTTGGTTGTTGTTATATTTGTCAGTACCCGTTCTTGGCGAGGCGCAATAGTTAATAAACTGACTTGACGCAGGAAATTGATTAAACGTCCAAGTTGGCGGCTCGGTTTGTCCCGTGTTATTACCAGGGTTATCGGTGCCTAATGAATCGCTGCCACCGCCACCACAAGCGGCTAATAACAAGCTCATTGCTGTTGATGCGAAAACTAGAGTAATACGTTGCATCGTATTCACGTTCCTGTTTTAGTTGTATGACTAAAAACTAGCACTGCTTGGGTTATCTCGCAATCACTGTTTCTGCCAAGCCGTGAATAATTTCCGCTGCTGTGAGGAGATTTTTAGCCCGTAGGTTTTTTCCATGTAAAAATACGCCTCAGCAACGCGTTTTCTTGCATATTCTGGTGGTTCAATTCGGCGTAATTTAAAGTCTATCTTGACCGGACAGGCACCATAGTTTGCTTCAGTACTTGGTAACATGCCAAAACGAAAATTAGACCGATCCCCATTGATTTCACCAATTGCTGGAGCAAGATTGTGAATATCTGCTTCCATCCTCCTAAATTGCTCACTGACTTTACGGCAGTGCTTTCTGCCCCCATCTTGCCAGCACTGCAACTGATGTCCAAACTCCCACGCGGGCACGATATGCTCCCACTCAATGCGCTGAGCACGGGCGTTTTCTTTGCCGTTGCGAGTGTAAGGTAACCTCGGGGTATAACCACAACTTGCGGGATCTGGGACCAGCTTTTTGCCTTGCTTTTTGATATTACAATTACAATAAAGCGTGCGGGTATTGTCGGTAACTTGTTGTGATAAATGTTTCTTTGCTTTTGAGAAAGACGTGAATTCTTGAGCGTTAGCCGTTAATACAAATAAGCTAAGCGCTAAGATATAGCAATATCGTGACATAACCTCTCACCAAATGGTGGAATACAGGAAATGTCACTATATCAAAAAAATCATCAATACCAACAAGCGTATACGGTAAACCCCTTTATTTATTCAGTGCAGGGCGACGTTTTCTCCAAGGTGGAGATTGCAATAATAACAATATCCCTGTTAGACAAAAGAGCACACTCGTAGCGGCGAAGGAAATGAGCAAGGGGTTATTAAAATCCTCACGTTCGTCGTAATCCATAATGTGTAACATCCAAAAAAAATCAAAGATGCGCCACAACGTGCTACGAACCGTCACAACTTCACCGCTGGTTGCGCTAAGATACAGGGTAGTGGAGAGGATATCGTTATACTCGACTCGCCAAACATCTTCCTTGTAACCTGCTTCTCTGGGGGCTTTGGCAAGTCGTTCAATTTCGCTCACATCCGCTGCAATTAATAGGTGTTGGTTGGCCTGTTGTATTATTTGCTGTTGATTTGGAGTGGTAAAAGGTGCGCCTGTTATCCCGTTGAAAATAAGCTGCTCATCTTGGTTAAATTTGATGATGGGAGTATCGAGAAAATGGCTGAACTGGATTTGGCGCACTTGCACCGTGCTTTGTACTAACTGATTGAGATCAGCTTGGTACGCGGCAGTGGGAAAGGGGTTGTCTAAGCTTCTATGCGCTAAGTGTTTACCATGGATCTTTTCCAATGGGATCGCGCTCATGACTAACCCGCCTAATAGCCAAGCAAAGATCTGTAAAAACAGTAAATAGCCAAGGTACTTGTGGAGTTTACGTGCGGGTTTTAGCAGTTTTTTAATCATCACAATATGTTATTCTAGTTGTTCGTGAGTATGATAACTATAACGCACGGTGCTTAGAATGTGACAAATTGTCGCATTGTCCAATAAGTAATGTCCTTATCACACTGATAAATAAGTCATTACTAGATTTAGCTTTACAAGGTAGCTTTTAATACATGTCTGAAATTCAATTTTTAAATGTCGATTTGGAACTGGAGTCAAAGCAGGATATTAGTGCGCTAGTTTCGGATTTAAAGAAAAATGCTATCGTGCTGCATTACGATCAAGATGACTATCGTCAATTGGCTCGCATCGAAGCGAATACCAATGAATTAACCCCTGACAAAGCGATTAACCAATTGTGTGAGTTAATTGAGTCTTGCTCTAAAGCGGCACTTAAGCAATGGCTAGGTTGTACTAAGCGAACTTTTGATATTGGCTTTAACTCAGGCAAGTCACCCAAGTGCTTTTCGCAAGCACTACAGGCCGATACGTTGCTTAGGATCTCTGCAATAGGTGCCGGTATAGAAATTACTATCTACCCAGTAGAAGAATAAAAACTCTAAAAGCTAGATTAAATTGTTTTACATGTTAATCGTGTTAATGTATTGATAATTTATTTTTGTTGTTTTATCTTGTTTATTCCATAACACGGATTATTTCTAGGAACGCAAGATGAAACAACATGTAACCCTCTCTACCCTAATGATAGCCATGCTCGGCGGAATGTCTTTCGCAAGTTCTGCGGCAGACAAGGTTAATCTTAATACCTACAGTTCACTGAAGCAGCTTGATAAATTTAACGCTGCACCAGTTCAAGTTGCTGATATAAAAAAGCAAATTGCGAAAAAATTAGCGCTATCACTTAATCACGTAGGTCCCCAAGTTCAAACTCAACTTAGCCAGTATCAGGATGCAGTTTCACTGGATCAGCTACAAGTTCAGGGGGCAACTAAGCAGCTCATGACAGAAGCGAGCCAGTACACTCGCTCGTTAAAAGGCCTGACTGACTATAGCTCTAATCTATATCAGCTGCGTATTGCTTCTAGCGAAATGCTAACAAAGTGGCAACAAGGTGAAGCGCCATTAATTGCTTTTGCGCCTAAAGGTGATGATAAGCGCTGGCAATATGTCGAGGCCTTTGATGAGCAAGGTCAATTGCATTTACTTGACGCACATACAATGCCAGAGCGACCCGTGCTAATCGTTGAACTTGATAGCAATAAGGTAAAACAAGAAGGCATTCAGGTAATGAAGCAAGTGTTTGCCAAGCAAGGCTTAGCAATGCCATCAACCGCTATGCAGAGCAACGATGATGCTGAGCCGATTTCAACCAGTGTATTGAAGAAAATCAGACTAAATGACGATGAAGAGCCTTGGGTATCTGGGGCTGCGGAAGTTTACGGCATTGTAACAGGCGTCAACCCATCCCGAGATGAGCCCGTTCTAGATATTGTGGACATGCCATATTTGGACCACGATGGTACGGACTATACGCCTAACCAAATTATCATTCACTGGGAGCGATATCGTTGGCAAGCGGCAGATTTATTGCTGATGGAGCAAGACGACAATACTAACTATCAAGAATTAGCAACAACACTTTTGGATATTGTGACGCAAGTGATGCGCGCTATTCCTGATCCTAATGTTCAAGGCTATGCGATTATCCCGCAACTGACGAATCAATTGATCAAAGCGATGCCAAGCCATTGGTTTACTAACGATGATGACTACGTTGATGTGTTTTACACTTTGTTTGAAGGACAAACTTATAACGGGCATATGGGCGCAAGTGGTAATGCGAAAGTGACGATTGAGCCACTTACAATTAACCCTCGCTAAATATTAGCCAAAATGATGTTATTGAAAAAGGCCAGTTACTGGCCTTTTTTATTTATAGTTACCAAATTGCTTCGACAAACTCTGGATGGTCTACAAATGGATTTCGGTTACCCTGAAATTCATAAGCAGCTTGGTTGCGCGCTTGCTCTAGGGCATCGACAGGATCTTCGTTATGCCATCTTTTTAGCATGTTGACGACCCAAGTTTCGAAGACTTGCTGTTGGGTGCCATTGAGTACCGCATTGCTGTAGCTGGTATTATTTTGCCAATTTGCAATCACATCTTGATAACGCGTTGCCATATAGAAGTAGGCACGAGCAAAATCTCCTTTGAAACTATCAATAGGCTCAAATACGGTACCGCTGTAGTTAATACCAGATGCTGAACCTAAGCGACTACCATTACTTGAGATATAAGAGGCGCTTCCTACTTCACCAAATGGATAGTTACTACGCTTAGAATTTACATAACCATCGGAAGCAAAAATATGATGGATATCTGAATTCATCGGTTCTACTTGGCCACCAAACCAAGATTTGGGGAATGAGTGTTCACGATTATAGCAATCACCCTCGCCGCTGTAACTGCCGCATTGTGATCCGGTAGAGACATAAGTAACACTATCATTTGCTGTTGGCTTTTCAGAGTAGCGATCTAATATACTGTTATCTTTTTCAAAATATCGGTCGCGCTCGTTCTGATCGATAAAGCTCCAAATAGCAGAATATCCTTGTGATTGGTGGTTACGAATAATCTGGTGTAACTCTGTTTTCAGTGCATAACCGCTCAGTCCAGCAGCAGAGGCATAGTAATCATCGCCTGAAGGGGGAGGTGTAGTTGTGCCAAGCGTAAAGGTATGATCTTGACGATTGCTGAACTGGCCGCCGGAAGCAAGCGTTGTACCAGCGTGCGTTAAGGTATACTGGCCATTACCATTGGTGCAACAAATTCCGTCGCCATAGCTGTCTAAAATCGTAAAGGCATAGCTACCGTCGTTAAGGCATAAGTTTTCATTTACCGATTGATTATTGCTATAGCCACTACCACTAGCAACGGTTGTGTTTGCTGTATTAGTGATTTGCCAGCTTGTTTCGCTACCATAATTATCGGTCATCAAAGCGAGAGTGACACTATTATTTTGACAGCTCTGAGGTGGCTCTGGTGTGGTAGAAGTTGGGCCAAAGCCGTCAACGTAGACAGTTTCATTACCGTCAAAACCACTGCCATCGTAAAAACGTAAGCCAACATCAATCGCAGTGGTTGCAGTTGCGGTATAGGTATAGCTAAGTTGTTGCCACTGCCCGACATTGAACTGATCTGAATAACCATGATAGCCGTCCACCACTAATCGTGCTTTGACGCCGCCTTCCGTGTGATAGACCCAAGTGCTAAATTGATAGCTTTTACCTGCTTCAACGTTTACTTGCTGTTGTAAGTCTGTGCTACTTTGTGTTGCAGTAGTTACCTGCACCGCAGCGGCAAGATTACCGTCTTTTATTGGTGTCGTAACCGAGCTAAGTGTGATGCCCGAGTCTATCGTCGTCCATCCACTAGGGACTTGACCGCTCCAGCTCTCGAAACTGCCATTTGTAACTTCTGCAGCAGCGCTTAAGCTGAGTATTGAGCAATAAGAACTGAGTATTAGGTTTATATATTTCCCGTGTTTCATTTTTAGTCTCATTATTATGATTATCTGTATTATTGAATTGTCTGTGTATGACAGTTTGATTTTGCATCAAAACTGTTACGGCAATGTTAAACTTTTTAGCGGTTAAATATCGAACTTCTTTTAATCTGTTTTCTTTGGACTTTTCAATCTTCAATAACTAAAAGGAATATAAAAGCAGATTCTATTCTTTTTGATCTCTCAATTTGCCACGTATGCTTCACGCTAATAAAAGTAGGCTACGCTGCGTGCGAGCCAGTTATGCAATGAGCAAGCAAAACCTTTTGGGTACGGGGATCCATGATGTTGTTAAGTCAACTTAATGCTGCAGCAAGTCCGCTGACACATGAACAACTGCAAAAACTACAAGGCTTAGTTGGAGAGTTAAATCCAATCCAACAGGCATGGGTAAGTGGCTATTTAGCTGCAACCGCAAATTCAGCTGCATTATCAGGTATTGCTGGACAAGCAACAGCGGGCGCTGACGAGTCTGCACCTCTGACTATTTTATTTGGTTCACAAACTGGTAACGCAAAAGGGGTTGCAAACCAAATTAAAGCTCAGGCGGAAGCGCGTGGCTTGACGACTAAGTTGGTCAATATGGCTGACTACAAACCTGCCAACCTGAAGAAAGAGAAGTTCTTAGTGATTGCTGTCTCTACTTACGGTGAGGGTGAGCCACCAGAAGATGCAGAAGCATTGCATGAATTCTTAGCTGGTAAGAAGACGCCTAAACTGGAAGGTGTAAAGCAAGCTGTGATTGGCCTTGGTGATTCAAGTTATGAATTCTTCTGCCAAACAGCAAAGGATTTTGAAGCGCGCTTGGCTGCCCTTGGCGCTGAAATTGTTGTGCCACGTGCTGACTTAGATGTGGATTATGAGGCTGAAGCGGAGGCGTGGATCGCACAGGCGCTAGATGCGTTGGAGCCTGCGCTTAAAGCTCAGCAGCAAGCAGGTGGTGGTAATGTTATCAGCATGCCGTTTGGTGCTCCTCAGGCCGCAGCTAGTCAATATACAAAGCAAAACCCATTCGCGGCCGAGCTGAGTGTGGTACAAAAGATCACTGGCAGAAACTCAAGTAAAGATGTGCGTCACATTGAAATTTCGCTTGAAGGCTCTGATATCACCTATCAGCCGGGTGATTCACTTGGCGTGTATTTCTTAAATGACCCACAAGAAGTGGCGGCGGTGATCGATGTCTTAAAACTCGACAAAGCACAAACTGTAAAAATAGGTGAACTCTCGGTTTCATTAGAAACGGCGTTAATTGAACATCTTGAGCTAACACAGTCGTATCCTGGCTTTGTTGAAAAGTATGCGATTGCAACTGGGAATGAGGAACTAAGCGCACTTGCAAACGATAAAGCGGCATTGCGTGCTTATATTGAAGAACGCCAAATCTTCGATGTGATAAAGCAAAACCCTGCCAACATTGAGGCGCAAGCACTAGTTGATTGTTGTCGCAAATTACAAGCGCGCCTGTACTCTATCGCGTCAAGCCAAGCTGAGGTGGAAGAAGAGGTGCATTTAACCGTAGGTTTAGTTGAATTTGATACCTTTGGTGAAAAGCATTTTGGCGGCTGCTCAGGTTATTTAGCGAATCGTGCTGAAGAAGGCACGAAAGTGAAAGTATTCAGTGAGCACAACGACAACTTTAGGTTACCTGTCGACAATGCCACACCTGTGATCATGGTTGGCCCTGGTACAGGTATCGCACCGTTTAGAGCCTTCTTGCAAGAACGTGAGGCGCGTGACGCTGAGGGTGAAAACTGGCTGTTCTTTGGTAATCCACACTTTACAGAAGATTTCCTTTATCAAGTTGAAATTCAAAAGTATGTAAAGTCGGGCTTATTAACACATGTAGATTTGGCATTTAGTCGTGATCAGGCAGAAAAGATTTACGTGCAAGATAGACTGCGCGAGAAGGGCGAAGCTGTATTTGCATGGCTTGAAAAGGGCGCTCATTTTTATGTCTGTGGTGACGCTAGCAGAATGGCCAAAGATGTACACCAGGCACTTATCGACATCATTAAAACCCATGGAGGGAAAGATGATGAACAAGCTGAGCAATATCTTAAAGCATTGCGTAGCGCAAACCGTTATCAGAAAGACGTTTACTAACGCGTCTTGTTATACCGTCAGCCAATTTTAATGTAGGAAAGACAATGAGCAACTCTGAAATCAAACCGAATAGTAAGCTCGATGCAAACGCAAAGTTTTCTGATAATGAGCGTTTGAAGTCACAAAGTGCCCACTTACGTGGCACAATTTCAACGGATCTGACCGATCAACTAACCGGTGGCTTTACTGCGGATAACTTCCAATTGATCCGTTTCCACGGTATGTATCAGCAAGATGACCGCGATATCCGCCCAGAGCGTACTAAGCAACGCCTTGAGCCACTGCATAACGTGATGCTTCGAGCTCGTATGCCTGGCGGTATCATAAAACCACATCAGTGGTTGGCGATTGATGAGTTTGCAGCGGATAAAACCATGTATGGCAGCATTCGTCTGACAACGCGTCAAACTTTCCAGTTCCACGGTGTATTGAAGCCAAACATCAAAGGGATGCACCAGCTGCTGAATAGCGTAGGTATCGATTCTATTGCGACGGCGGGTGATGTAAACCGCAACGTGTTGTGTACAACTAACCCGGTTGAATCCGAGTTACACCAAGAAGCATACGAGTGGGCGGCTAAAATTTCAGAGCACTTGCTACCAAAAACCAAAGCTTACGCTGAAATCTGGTTGAACGGTGAAAAAACCGAGACAACGGCAGAGCCGATTTTGGGCGATACGTATTTACCACGCAAGTTCAAAACCACCGTTACTATTCCGCCAAACAATGAAGTCGATGTGCATGCCAATGACCTTAACTTTGTTGCTATCGCAGATGAAGGCAAGCTAGTTGGCTTTAACGTGCTTGTGGGTGGTGGTTTGGCGATGACCCATGGTGACGTTAATACCTATCCACGTAAAGCAGATGACCTTGGCTTTATTCCGCTTGAGCATACACTTGCCGTTGCTGAGCATGTGGTTTCTGTGCAACGTGACTGGGGTAACCGAGTAAACCGTAAAAATGCAAAAACTAAATATACGCTAGATACATTTGGTACTGAGGCGTTTAAAGCGGAAGTTGAAAACCGTGCCGGTATGACGTTTGAGCCAAGCCGTCCTTATGAATTCACTCACCGTGGCGACCGCTTTGGTTGGGTTGAAGGTATTGATGGTAAGCATCACTTAACGGTGTTTATCGAAAATGGCCGTATTTTAGATTTCCCAGATAAACCACTTAAAACAGGTTGTCGCAAAATTGCAGAGATCCACAAAGGGGATTTCCGCATGACTGCAAACCAAAACTTAATTATTGCTGGAGTTGCAGCTGAGGATAAAGCGCAAATCGAACAAATTGCCCGCGAGCATGGTTTGATAGATAGCAAACATTCAGAACAGCGCAAAAACTCGATGGCGTGTGTATCGCTACCGACGTGTCCACTTGCGATGGCTGAGGCGGAGCGCTATTTACCTGAGCTAGTGACAAAGGTAGAAGGGCTGCTCGCCAAGCACGAGGTTGCTGAAGAGAATATTATCCTTCGTGTAGTTGGCTGCCCTAACGGCTGTGGTCGAGCGATGCTAGCTGAGGTTGGATTTGTGGGTAAAGGACCTGGTAAATACAATATGTATTTAGGTGGTAACCGTGCTGGTACTCGCATTCCTAAGCTGTACTTGGAGAATGTTGGCGAAGACGTATTCCTGCCAGCTCTAGATGAATTGATTGGCCAGTGGGTCAGTGAGCGCAACGAAGATGAATGTTTTGGTGACTATGTCATCCGCAAAGAAATCGTTGCGGAAGTAAAAGTGTCAAAAACTGATTTCCACGCTTGATATAGAACGGGCAGCTAGGCTGTCCATTGGATGAGAAAATGAGTGATTTTAAGCAAATATTGACTCTGGACAGCGCAACTCAGCAGATGCTACTCGCGGATGCTAATGCCTTACTGAGTGATAAAACTGCCGAGCAGAGAGTGGCTTGGGCACTGGAAAACTTACCGGATACTCACTTTTTGTCTTCTAGTTTCGGTATTCAAGCTGCGGTTATGTTACATCTTTTGACTCAGCAGCAGCCTGACATTCCAGTGGTGCTTACCGATACGGGCTATTTGTTTCCTGAGACGTATCAATTTATTGAATCACTGTCAGAGCGTTTGGTGCTCAATCTTAAGATATACCGTGCTAAGCAGAGTCCTGCTTGGCAAGAGGCGGTGTATGGTAAGTTATGGGAGCAAGGCGAAGAAGGGATTAAAAAATACAATACCCTAAACAAAGTTGAGCCGATGACTCAAGCGTTACGGGAACTTAGCGCAGGCACTTGGTTCAGTGGCTTACGTCGTCAGCAGTCTTCAACGCGTGCGGATAAACCAATCGTTGAGCTCAGTCGCGGCACAGTCAAGTTTTACCCTATTATTGACTGGCATAATCGTGACGTGTATCAATATCTTACGAAGTTTGATTTGCCTTATCACCCGCTCTGGGAACAAGGTTATGTTTCTATGGGGGATGTTCACACCACCCGTAAGCTTGAACCTGGTATGACAGAGGAAGAAACACGCTTCTTCGGTCTAAATCGTGAGTGTGGGTTGCATATTGATGGTGATGGTATTTAGATCCGCAATGTTCATTTAGTAGATTTGAGTGTGGCTGGTTTTTTGACTTGGAAAATCCCTGCGATCGGTCATACTTAGTCTATTATTTGTTCAAGGTCTTGGAGGTGGCTTTGATCTACTTTCCAAAGACGATATTATTATTGCTACTTAGTTGTACCTTGTCTTTTGCCGGCCACGCTAAAACCGCGGAAGAAAGCAAAACGTTTATTAACTTTGCAGTGCAGTATTATCCTCCCTTTATTATCGAACATGCCCAACAGCAGGGTGTGCTTATCGATATTTTCGAGCTGTTTGCAGCACAATATCATTACCAACCAAATTACCCTGTTTATCCAGAAAAGCGTTCGTCTGTAGAAATCGAACGAGGAAATGTCGATGTGCGGATGGAGTCAGAGCATTGGTATCGTGGCACTATGCAAATGTGTTGGAGTGCGCCAATTTACACAATTGAAGATGTATTTGTTACACACAAGCAGGCTGAACAATTTGATGTAAACGGCTTAAATGAACATCTATTTTTAGGTCGATTTGGCTATACCTATCCTCAGTTAGAGCCGTATTTTGACAGTAATTTGCTGCAGCGCAAAGACTACTACTCAGAATTTGATATCTTGTCCGTGCTTGCAGGCGGAAGTGACAAAAGTCTTGCTTTTTCTATTGTTGGCGCACCAACACTACGTTGGTTACAGCTGAAATATCCAGTGTTAAAAAGTACCATCAGCGTGCGCGGCGTTTCGGATGTGGCGCCGTTACAATTGCAGTTTGGTCGCACTCAAAGAGCGAAAAAATTGTGTGATGACTTTAATCGCTTTTATGCTGACTTTAAAAAAACGGAGCAATTTAAGCAGATACTGTTAAAGTATGGGCTCTAAGGAAAGTCAGAGTATGAAGATGAAAGCCGCAAGTTACTTGATGATTATGATAATGCTGGTGGCGTTAGCCAGTTTGTTTGTATTGAAGCGCCCTGATGGTAAGCCATGGTTAAATGTAAGTTCGTTGACCAACAAGGTTGAGCAGCAGGTAACAGAGTTAACGGATCAAGGTGTGACAGTGCTTGATAAAGTGAAAACCCACACGAAGGAGCTTGTGAGTGACGATACTCAGCAACCAACGTCTGGGGTGCAAGTGTATCGTTGGCGCGACGCCAAGGGACAATGGCATTACTCAGATAAACCCAATCCAAACGGCGAGTCGCAGCACTATCAATTAGACGAGCGCAAAATTACCGTGATAGCAGCCGAAGACACAAGCATTCTGAATAAACAGTCAGAGCAAGCCGTAAGTAAAGAAGCTGCTTCGGCATTACCAACGGCATTAAATCCAAAAGCGGTAAAACAGGTGATGGAAGATGCAAAAAACATCCAACAGCTGATGGATGATAGAACGAAACAGCTTGAAAAGGCGCTGGAGGAAAATCAGCGCTAAAGTCGTTGTTCAATATATTCTGCAATGGCGAGACTTGCGGTCAATCCTGGTGACTCAATCGCCATTAAGTTAACAAAGCCTGATATTCCATGGGTTGCCTCGAACTGAATTACAAAGTCGCTTTGCTTTTCTTTGCTTAATTTAGGTCTTATTCCAGTGTAATCCGCTGTCAGTCTATTCTCATCCAGAGTCGGCCAGTATCGCTTTATTGCGGTGACAAAGCGCGCTTTTTGGGAGTCATCAAACTGATAATCTATGTTTTCAATATAGTCGGTATCAGGGCCAAACTTGAGTTGCCCAGCTAAATCCAATGTCGCGTGTACGCCTAATCCATGCGTGTTAGGTAGAGGGTAGATGAGCTGTTGAAAAGGGTGCTTACCTTGATAGCGATAGTAACGGCCGCGACAATAATAGGCGATGGCTTTGTCGCTATCACCGGTAATTTTATTGAGTACATCTGGGGCGTTCAGCCCAGCGCTGTTTATCAGCTGGCTACAGCCCATTTCGAACTGCTCGCCATCGCAGCGCAACGCAACAATAAAATCACTGCCTAATTGCTGTGCGTGCATAAACTCACTTTGCGTCGCAACAATCCCCCCATTACTTTCAATCTCAGCGATGAGTGACAGCATAAATTGGTGGCTGTCTACAATACCGGTGGAGGGAGAGAATAGTGCGCTATGTATTTTCAAATAGCTGAGCTGTTGCTCGATGGTGTTGGATGAAGCAAAGTCAAGATCTGTGACTGAGTTAGCATGGGCACGCGTCTTAATTTGTTCTAGGCTTTGCGCTTCCTCTTCGGTTGTCGCAACAATGAATTTACCGAGTCGCTGAAAGGGGATGTTTAGCTGTTTACAGTGTGTGTAAAGGAGTGCTTTTCCTCGAACGCAGAGCTGGTGCTTTAAGCTACCATAAGGGTAGTAAATGCCCGCATGGATCACTTCGCTATTACGGCTACTCGTATGCTCACCCACACGAGATTCTTTATCGATAACAATAACGCTGCGGCTATGGCTGAGTTTTGCTGCTATTGCTAAGCCTACAACGCCAGCGCCAATAATTAGGGTGTCGACCTTTTCCACAAACTAAGTACCTTCATAAACCTAGACGCTCAGGGTGCAGTAAAATCAACCCAATATCAAGCTGGTATGCGTTAATCTCGGTGCTCTCGACGCATTAGCAAAATGGTCAGATATATTTTAGTCGGTAAAGAACAAATGAGACCGAGTGCGACACAGCTCGCACCAATTATAAATCCGTTCGGGCCTAAATCAATCAACCAATCGCTCGTTAACATGGTGTGGCCCGTGAAAATTAAAATCAATCCCGTCACAATGAGTATATGCAGAGGCCAAAGCTTTTGAGTTGACACAGTACCACCTCACTATTCTTTGTGTTGCAATAATAATGAAGTGGTTTGGTTTTTTGTAGTTGTGATAGATCAAGTTTTAGCGTGATACTACGGCGGCGGTCATTCTGGAAATGCAGCATAGTTCATTGCGACTGTTAGTGATGCGGATCTCCCATACAGATGAACGTTTACCGAGATGTACAGGCTTAGCAATGGCTGTGAGTATGCCTGTTCTTGATGCTTTTAAGTGATTAGCATTGATCTCTTGCCCAACACAGTAGAATTGTTCGGTATCTACAACAAAGTTTGCTGCGTAACTTGCAACGGTTTCCGCTAAAGCAACGTTTGCGCCGCCATGGACCATACCCATGGGATTATGGTGCTCAGGAATGGCTGGCATAGTCGCAACCAAGTAGTCGTCACCCACCTCGCTGATTTCTATCCCTAACGTTTTCATGAGTGTACCTTTACCCGTCATGCCATCTTCCAGCTTTTTGCATAACTCTACACTTACGGGTTTGAACCAGATTGCCATGCTTGTCTCTCTTTTGAATACATATGCTTACATTTTTTTACTATGGCGGTTTTTTTTCACAGTTACAATCGTTGCCTTAATATGAAGGGGAAAAGTATGAAGGCGTTGTCACTGATCGGGCTGTTATTTTATTCAGGATTTAGCATGGCTAATTCTCACGAAGTAAGTGTTGGCTTCGGAGAGTTTTTAGAGATTGAGGATGGATTTTTAGGTGTTCAGTATCGACACTATCTCACTGAATTAAAGGATAATGGCACACCCCATGGTTTACAGGGATACCTGCAAAAAAGTAATAACTTCTCTGTAGGTGGTTTTAAAAATGATGATTGGCATCTTTACCAAGCTGATGCGGAATTCTTTATTGGGCGAGACTGGCGAGTTGCTGTTGATGTAACCCAATTTAGAGATGACTCTGCACTTTTTACTGCGACGCGAGATACGATAGCGCTGGTCCAAGTGGGACGTTTTGTTAGTGAGAATATGCAGCTTGGGGTTACGCTCATCGGTGAGCGCTCAGAATTTGATAACTACGGAGTGGATGAACGAGATACAGAAACGGCAATTGCGCCATTTTTTCGTTATACAGAGATTGATAATGGCGTTGGATGGGATGTAAAAATGCAAAAAGTCGCAGCCGACATCGACTTTTGGCAGATCCATGCCGGTTATTATTTGGCTAAGGACTGGCAAGTGTCTGTATCAGCTCGATTACGTGAAGATGATTTTGATCAATCCGTAGTGGAGTTACAGACCGATTATTGGTTTAGTTCACAATCGGCGCTGAAGTTTGGAATTGGCAGTGCGCTTGATGATGGTGGCATCAATACCATTACGCTGATTTACACTCGCAGGTTTTAATTTAGTGTAATGGTGTGTAACTTAGTGTAATTGATGGGGGTGTGCTCAGCCCCCTATACTGTTCTTGCTCTTTTTAAGAGTCCAATTAAAACAGATAAGGAGAAATTTATGAGTACATTAGGTGGTTATAGTGCCTTTTCGGCAGAGCTAAGCAACGAAGCAAAATTGGCATTTGCAGATGCTCTAGAGCACTTCGTGGGAGTTGAATACCAACCAGTTGCTGTTGCGACGCAGGTTGTGGCTGGTACCAACTTTGCTTTTTTTTGCAATGCGAGTGTAGTGGCGCCAAATAGTTCAACTTACCCTGCTATTGTTCATGTTTTTCGTTCGCTAGAAGGCAAAGCTTCTATCACACATATTGAGCAAGTCTCAACTGTACTGAGATAAATAACCTAAGAAGCGCAGCATTAAATCTTCTCTAGCAGTCAATGCTAGAGATTAACATTGAAGTTACGCGACAATAGCCTGCAATTTTGAGTAATCAGGTCTGATCAATTACCAACATTGGTTAGCTATTATAGAGGTTGAATAGAACTCAAAGTGGTTTATAAATCCAGAGTATTCCTTATTCAAACTTCAGGTTAATACCAATTTGCCTTAAGAATTGTTCAATTTGAAGAAGCAAATCTGACACTAGCAGCGTGAGAATTTCTCATTTAGAACAATTAAATAGCAAAATTTTACCTTGCCTGCATCGATGTAGATACCCTGATGATAGTAGGACGCGGTAGCGGCGTGATCAACAAGATTTTCTCGCCTCAAAATCAAGTCAGCAAATTGGTATAAGTTAAAACGCCAGCCGGGTGTGCTGGCGTTTATCTAACAATAGATTAATTAAGCATTTGCCTCAATACATACTGCAAAATACCGCCATGTTGGTAGTACTCCCACTCTTTAGGGGTATCGATCCGGATATCCGCCGAAAACTTGATTTCTTTGCCATCCGCATTCGTTGCCGTGACTATCACTTCGGTTGATGTGTCGTATATCCCTTCAATTTCAAACTCTTCTTCGCCAGTTAATCCCAGCTCTTCGTGGCCATCATCTGGTTTAAATTGTAGCGGTAATACCCCCATGCCGATGAGGTTAGAACGGTGAATACGTTCGTAGCTTTTAGCAAGTACGGTCTTAATCCCAAGTAGTAAAGACCCTTTAGCAGCCCAGTCTCGTGATGAACCCGTGCCGTACTCACTGCCCGCGAGTACAACGAGTGGCGTATTGCGCTGTTGGTATTGCTCTGCCGCATCGAAAATACTCATAAGTTCGCCCTCTGGTAATAGGCGAGTAATACCACCTTCTGTACCCGGAGCCAATTGATTGCGTAAACGTACGTTTGCAAACGTACCTCGCATCATGACTTCGTGATTACCACGACGTGAACCATAAGAGTTAAAATCAGCTTGTTTCACTCCTTGCGCTTGTAAATACTCCCCAGCTGGTGCCGAAGCTTTAATATTACCTGCTGGAGAAATGTGGTCAGTCGTCACTGAGTCGCCCAGTTTAGCGAGACAGCGTGCGCCTTTGATGCTTGGGATCCCTGGTGGTTCTTTACTCATATCATCAAAGAAAGGAGCTTTTCGAATATAAGTAGAGCTATCTTGCCAATCATAGCGCTCACTCTGATTTACCGCGATTTGTTGCCAATGTTGGTCGCCTTGGTAAACGTCTGCATAGTTCTTCTCAAACATGGCTTGTGTGACTGTCTGAGACACAAGTTCACTGACTTCTGAGACTGATGGCCAAATGTCTTTTAAGAACACATCTTGGCCATCATCGGTTTGGCACAATGGCTCATTGTAGACATCGATATCAGTGCGACCTGCAAGCGCATACGCAACGACAAGTGGCGGCGAGGCGAGGAAGTTCATTTTTACATCTTGGTGGATCCGCCCCTCAAAGTTGCGGTTTCCTGATAAGATGGAACTGACAACCAGCTGATGTTTAACGATGGCTTCGTTTATTTCTTTTGGTAAAGGGCCTGAGTTGCCGATACAAGTCGTACAACCATAGCCCACTAAATCAAAGCCTAGTTTAGCAAGTGGTTCCAATAGGTCGGCTTGTTTGAGGTAGTCGGTAACTACTTTTGAGCCAGGAGCCAATGAGGTTTTCACCCAAGGCTTAGGTTTTAAGCCAAGTGCCTTTGCTTTTTGTGCAACAAGACCTGCGGCAAGAATAACACTTGGATTAGAGGTGTTTGTGCAACTTGTGATTGCGGCAATAACACAGGCGCCATCGACCAACTCAAACTCTTGATCTTTAAATGTAACCTTACCGACGCCAAGCGTTGCGGGCTCATCTTGGTCAACTCGAGAAGTCCCGCCTTCACCAACAGTGCGAGCTTCATCTTGATCTGACACGGCATTTTTTTCACTGCGCTCATGCTGGAATTCACCCAAATGGGCTTGAATTGTTTTGCCTGCGTCATTGAGAGGAATTCTATCTTGTGGGCGCTTTGGACCTGCAAGGCTCGGAACCACTGTCGCTAAGTCTAGTGTCAGTACGTCGGTGTAAAGTGGTTCATCTCCAGGTTCTCGCCACATGCCTTGATGCTTGGCATAACCTTCAATTAATGCAATTTTTTCTTCATCACGATTGGTTAGTCGTAGATATTCCAAGGTCTCGTTATCAATGGGGAAAATACCGCAGGTTGCCCCATATTCAGGTGCCATGTTGGCGATGGTGGCACGATCGGCAAGTGGTAAGTCTGCTAAACCATCGCCAAAGAACTCGACAAACTTACCCACTACGCCGTGTTCACGTAGCATTTGTGTCACGGTGAGTACCAGATCGGTTGCGGTTGTGCCTTCAGGCAACTGTCCTTCAAGTTTAAAACCAACGACCTGAGGAATGAGCAGCGAAATTGGCTGACCAAGCATGGCGGCTTCGGCCTCAATGCCGCCTACGCCCCAACCTAAAATGCCAAGACCGTTGATCATTGTGGTATGAGAGTCGGTTCCCACTAACGTATCAGGGTAGGCGAATGGCATACCGTCGATTTCTTTTTCGAATACGACACGTGCTAAATACTCTAGGTTAACTTGGTGCACGATCCCGGTTGCGGGTGGCACCACTTTTAGATTGTCAAACGCGCCTTGCCCCCAGCGCAAAAATTCATAGCGCTCTTTGTTGCGTTGGTACTCTAACTTAGCATTAAGATCAAAGGCGCCATCGTGGCCATATTCGTCTACTTGTACTGAGTGGTCTATGACCATTTCAGCGGGTGATAAGGGATTGATTTTATTTGGATCGCCACCGAGTTTTGCCATAGCGTCACGCATTGCGGCAAGATCTACGATGGCTGGTACGCCTGTAAAGTCCTGCATCACGACACGCGCGGGCGTGAAAGCAACTTCTTTACTTGGTTTATCCTCCGGCTTCCAGTTGAGTAAGGCATCGATGTCTTGAGCAGTCACGTTCTTGCCATCTTCATGACGCAGTAAATTTTCTAATAAAATTTTAAGCGAAAACGGTAATCTTCTTGCCCTATCGCTTAAAGCTGGAAGTGAGTGAATATGGACCTGACGCTCGCCGACGGTAAGCTGAGTCAGGGTGTTATATGAATTATTCATGCTTGACCCTTTCCTTATACCAACTGCACTTAAGATTTGCTCTATATAAGCGGGAAGTAGAGCATCCAATTAAGTGAATTGGTTTTGTTCTAAAAATGCAAAACAAGGTGCATAGAATGTACCAGTTGCAGACTTGCCGTTTTTTTGTACTGCTATAGTCCTAGTGTTGATTGGGGACTTTTTCAAGGGGGAAGTGCACTTTCGCGAGGCATCGGTGCACTAAAAAGGTGAGCATTTTTGTAATTAAATACGTCAGCGTCTGGGATTGCTAGCCAAAGGAAATGGGTTTTCGGCCTGTATTTTTGTCCACTTGTGTGTAAGATTTTCCTGACTTTTGTCGTTTTTTCTTACTCGGCATTGGTGCCGTTTCGGCGCGTGGAGTGGCAACTGATCGCGGTTGCGGCGTTGCATCAGGTGCTAAGGTTAAATGAAATTCATCACCATCAAAATGCAGAATATCGCCTGAATAAATCTTTTTACGTTTTTGCGTACATATTTCATCGTTGACTGCTACATAACCTTCAGTGATCAATAACTTAGCATGTCCGCCAGTTTCTGCTAAGTCGAGCACTTTCAAAAGGTTACACAATTCTATCGGCTCTTCTTCGAGCTCAATTTCAATAAACCCATCTTGCATTTTTATAACCTCAACATGCCGTATTTACCTAACACAGCCAGTGTCTTATTGCCTTATACGACAGTATATAAAATTACTGCGGTGAATGACGAAACTTTTTCGTTAAATCCGGGGTCTTTAACATTATTGAAGCATTTGGTGTGTATCTTGCAAGCCGACCACGCGATTTGTTTTTATCAGTATTTTATGGAGGCAACGATGGGTATTCGCACAGCATTAAGAAAAGAGCTTATGAACGTTGATAAGACTGATCTAATGACCGCGGATGATGTACGTCACTATGTCAATGAGTCTCTCACGCAAGCCAAGGATAAGCTTTCTGTCATCTCTCGATTTAATGAGCATCATAGTCAGGTACAAGCCGGGCTGCCAAGTCAGGAGCGGCATCTACGTCATCAACAGCATCGATTGTTTAAAGATATTCTCTATCCAAAAGTGTCTGTTGAAAATTGGTTGTCTAGGTGTTAATTTGAAGTATTAATAAGACTGAGGTTGAAGTGTACTTCCCAGATAAGGTGCATTTCAAACCGAGGCGTAACACCAAGGATGACAATGCAACGTATTTTCGCAATTGCTACTTTATTGTTGAGTGGCTGTAGTACCCAAACTTTACACATCTTTGAATCCGGTCTTGATGAAGGTACTAGAGCTAACTTAGTTCAAGCTTTAGAAAAGCGAGATATTCATTATCGTTTTACCGAGCTTCCCGTACCGCTACAATATGAGAGTGCACAATTAAATATTCCACCGATGACTTCAGGCGACAAGTGGCTTAGAGATATTGAATATGTGGTGAAAAAGATTGGTTTTGATACGCTGACAATTTCAGAATTTAATATGGAAGGGCACCGTTATACACCGAATAACGCGGGGTTGTATCTGGTGCAAAACAGAGCTGCTCAAGCATTGCCAGATCTATTATTTGCCCACCAATGCAAAGACGATTCTATCCAATTGCAGCTGAAACCCAATGGTCATTGGCTGCAGGTTGGCACTGAGTACCGGGGGCGTTGGACTTATAAAAGTAAATATCTCACGCTCACATGGCGTGAGAAACCCGAACAACATCCCTACCAACAAGTGTATGCCGAGCGCGAACATACAGTGCAGACATTACAGGGACCCAAGCCTGCAAAAACATTTACCCGCCAGCAGCTTTTCGATGGACCAGTGCCTGTATTTAACTGTGACTTACAAGTGATCTTTGCTGAGTGAGTTGATAACTCGCTGAGCTCGTGACACTTGCTGCAGGCCGAGTTTCACCTGTTTCGTGGCGGGGGCAAACGGAGCCGGAGCCGTTTGCGAGCTCTGGATCACAGGATATTCATGAAGCAAATTAGCATACATGGACTGAGTGCTTGGTTTCAGCAAGAAATCAATAAATAACTCGGCATTGTGTGCATTGGGTGAGTGCTTTGCTATCGCAACCGTGGTGGTAGAAATAGGTGTTTTTCCCGAGTGCATTTTCAGAAAGTGGATCTCTAGCTGTTCGGCAAGTGCCTTATCGCGCTTATTTTCGGAGTGTTGCATCATGCTCCAATAATAGTGATTCGCCAGCGCAAATTCACATTGACCTTGTGCAAGCGCTCGCAGTTGATCTCTATCCCCTCCCACAGGGCGTTTTGCTAATAGCGTATTAGCGTGGTTGAACCATGAGGAGTCATTGCTATTCGAAGAAGCATAGAGGCTCGATGCTAACGTCAAATTATAACTATGAGACCACTGGCGAATGCAAAACTTACCCTGGTAAAGCGTTTTATCTAAATCCGAAAAGTGCTCGGGCAAGGGCGTAGAAACGCCTTTTTTACGGAATAATGCGCGTGTCCTTATCGAAACACTGATCCACCGCTTATCATCATCCTTGAGTTCATGATTTACAGCTTGCCAATTTGTGATCTTGTCGATAGGACGCAGTAGTGCTTTGTAATCATGCAACTGAATTAGATCGGAGGTGAGCAACACATCGGCCTTTGAGTCGGCGCCATCGCTTTTGAGACGCTCAAGCAGTTGTGCTGATTTACCATTTACTAGGTTTACGGTGATCCCAGTCTCTTTTTCAAATGCCTGGAGGACAGGTTGAATTAATTCATATTTTCTAAATGAATAGACGTTTACTTGCGAGGTGTGGGGCTGCTTTGCAACCGCTTGACCAAAATGTACCCAAAAGAGCAAAAAAAGGAAAAGTTTACTTTTATTCATTGCAAATAAGAATTATTATCGAATGGGTGTAGCATACAATGTTCGATGAAGATGTCCAGAATTAAACGACGCGTTTTTACAAATGCCATTCTCCAGAGTACTCAACAGGTTTTTAAGCGAAGGCTTCCTGTGCTGGGGTTCATCTTGCTGTTCGCTTGTTTGATATATGTTGGCTTGATAGCGAATGTTTACTACCAAAACCAATCAGAAAGCAAAAGTGCGCAGGAGTTGACACGATTAGAATACTTACTGGATAGTAAGTTGCAACACGTTGCTCACCTACTGTATTCGATAGACGCCTACCTCAACACCCATCAAGATGCAGACTTTTATGAGATAGCGCAATCACAGCTTACCACGGCGAATTTAGGGTTGAGTATGGAAACGTACGCAGTGGTTTCACCTTATCAATTCTCCATATTAGAGAAAGTGCAGCGAGAAAGAGGCTATTTTGACTTTAAAATTAGAGGCAATCTAGATAAACAGGCTAACCAATGGTTGGTGGTTACCCGTGCTGCACCTGTGTCTGAAGTTGGTCAGACTGTCGGGCAGGCGGAGGTGCTTGAGAGAGATATTTTTGCAGAGCGGGATGAGAATGACTTAACGACCTATGTCTGGCCAAATAGGCAAAAACTCAGTGTACTGATTGAGCAACCGCGTTTTGGAGAGTTTAAAACGCTACTGGGGTTAAGTTTTGAGTTACCTTTTTTATTGGATTCATTATTTGGCCAATTATATCAGCAGCGCAAGCAACACTTATTGGTCTCTTCAAAAAAAGAAATTATTTATAGCTCCGATTGGCAGAAGCGCTTCGACCTTCATAATTTAACGCCAAGTGCGGTACACACCATTAATTTTTATGGTTTGCCCATTACCATGCAGTTGTATGATGAGGCGTGTTTACATCCAAGTTGGTTAAATAACCATAGCGTACTGATTGTACTCTTTTTAGGTATTCTGGCCGCCTGTATTTTATTGGTGTGGCTCCAGCTAAGACAACTGAAAAACCGCAATGACACCGTCAATAATTTAGTTGTTGAAAGAACTAAAAGCTTAGAGGTGTCTAACCACAGGTTACAAGTCGAATCTAATAAGCGCTTAGGGGCTTTGCAGCAACAGGTCGCTGCAGAGCGTAAGTATAAAAGTTTATTCGTTAATAGCCATGAAGGTTTATTTGTACTAGACCGCCTGGGCTACATTATTGACTCCAACCCCGCTTTCAATGCGTTACTTTTTGGTGGGCGTATTCCTTCGCCAAATACAGACTTTAGTGCACTTATGCAAGACTCTGAGTGTCATGAGCGGTGGAACCAGATTGTTGCCACTAAGCAAGCTCACCAAGAAATGGAGTGGTTAGCAAAAGCAGAATCGGGAGAGCATATCTGGCTTAGACATTCTGGGCATTGGCTGCATCAACCGGATAGTTGCCTGTATGAGGGGAGAGTGACGGACATTACTCAGGCTAAACTGTTCCAAGAGCAATTGCGATATAAAGCGCAACATGACAGCTTGACCGATCTGCTAAACCGTCAGAGCTTTGTGTCTTTGGTTGATAAGCTCAGAGAGCGTAAGCGCGCCAAGTTTACTTTGCTATATATCGACTTAGACCGCTTTAAGCTAATAAACGATACCTTAGGCCATCAAGCCGGCGATAAGCTGCTTATCGAATTTGCAACAAGAATGCGTATGCTGCTTAGTAGCTATGCCGATATTGCCCGGCTTGGCGGTGATGAATTCGCCGTCCTTATTTACGATGAGCATCTACATGAACCAATTGAGGGAGTGCTTGAAGATATTCTTGCGCGGATCCGAGCGCCATTTCTGTATCAGGGTAACAGCCACTGTGTAAGTGGCAGCGTTGGCGTACGTCACTTTACCGTTCCGTGTCTACATTGCGATGCAGAGAAGCTACTACATGATGCCGATATTGCAATGTATGAGGCAAAGAAGCGAGGCAAGAACACTTATCACATATTCACTAATGCAATCGCTTGCGAAGCAGGTCGAAAGATCCAGATTGAGCAAGCGCTACAGGCAATAGTCATGTCTCGCGAACTAAGCCTGAATTTGCAGCCCGTTTATTGTCAAAAAGGGCAGAATTTAAAAGGGTTCGAAGCGCTACTACGCTGGAATAGCCCAACGCTCGGAGAAGTAAGTCCTGCGGAATTTATTCCCATCGCAGAACAATGCGCGAAGATTTCAGAGCTTGGTCGCTGGGTATTTGATCAGGCGCTCAATTTTATCAATGCCGTAGGAGACAGCACCCTTTTTGTTGCTGTTAATGTTTCTCCGTTGCAACTCCAGTCGCAGGAATTTATCGATTGGTTAGTGTCTCGCTGTGAGGATGAAAATGTTGCGATGAAACAAATTAAGCTTGAGTTGACAGAATCCGCCATGATGGCAGAGGAAAACATGCTTATAGGGCCGCTGGAACAACTTCATCAAGCGGGATTTGGCATCTATATTGATGACTTTGGCACAGGTTATAGCAGCCTTGCCCGGCTCAATCATCTTCCCGTGGATGGCATTAAAATAGATAGGGCTTTTATGTCCGGCATTGAGCTGGGCGGTAAGGCGACGCAACTCATTGAAGCGATTTGTGCGATTGCGCACAGCTTTAACCTTGTCGTGACAGCCGAGGGTATTGAAACGGCAGCGCAGCTTGATACGTTATCAAGGCTTTATTGTCATCAAACGCAAGGCTATTTTATGTCGAAGCCACTGGTTGTGGCAGAAGCTAAACGCCTCGCTTTGCCGAACAAAAAAGTGCATCAGTTATTTGCCTAGTTAACCTGAGGTTTGGATAACAAAGTGACATCTCATTAGGTGATAGAAATAATGGCTGAAAAAGTGAAAATACCTATTGACCTTAACATGGGTTGAGGTTTTAACCTGCCTCCATCAACTTTAGGAGTCAGTCATGGAATTAGAAGCGAATATCAATCAATATCTTAGCAGCTTATCGTTACAGCACTTTGCTGGGATTGAGCTGGTCACCGAGTTACAACAAAAACACCTTTCTCGCTACGCCTTCTCTAGTATTAATGCCATGTATGGTGAGCGTCTGTTGCTTGACCCATTACCACTATTTGGCCGTTTAGTGACCAACAAACGAGGTGGCTACTGCTTTGAGCATAACAAAGTGGCATTTTTAGCGCTACAACAGCTTGGTTTTACAGTAAGGCCGGTTCTTGCGAGAGTAATGCTAAATGGTAGCTCCTCCAATCCTCGTTCTCACCGGATGACATTGCTTAATTTGGATGGTGATCAGTACTTGGTTGATGCAGGATTTGGAGTGAAGTCGCCTCGTGTACCGATTAACATCAATCAGGCCTTAACTATCCAAGGCCGGCAGACTTATCAGGTACAAAAAACAGCAGACACAGTCAAAGTGACTCTGTTAGAGGAAGGAGAAGCTCCGCTCACTTTATATCATGTCGACCTTGCTGAAGTGTTCGAATCCGATTGTGAAGTGGCACACTTTTATTCCCATCAACATCCTGAAGCGGCGTTTGTGAATAACTTAGTGGTCTCTCGAATTACAGATTGCCACCGTTATTTACTGCGTAATCAGAGTTATTTCGAATGGCATGAATGTGATGGCAGTGTTACTGAAACTAAAGTGGAGAGCTTTGCTCAGCTAGAGCAGTTAGTAAAAGAGACATTTTTGCTTGAAACGCCAAGAGCAGTTTTAAAAAGCGTATACGATAAAGTCCTAACTCGCGCCGCAAATAAACCAGTCGAACGTTAATTCGACTGGTTGTACGTGAATTAGTTTACGGTATTACCACCTTCTAACTTAGTCTTCTAACCTAGAAACCACAAAATAGGGGTTAAGATACTCGGCTTTTTGATTATAGCGCAGAGGCTCGCCATTCACTTGGCTGACCTTTGCCCCTGCGATACTCGCCACCGCGTGTCCGGCCCCGGTATCCCACTCTGAAGTTGGGCCAAGGCGAGGATAAACATCGGCTTTACTTTCTGCCACTAAGCATAACTTAAGTGAACTGCCTTTAGGTACCATGTCGACTTGCTCGAAGCGGGTAAGGTACTCGGCTAAATCTGGTGAAGGATGTGAGCGCGAGCCAACTACTTTGATTAAACCTTGATTGGGCTTGGTGGTGACTTTGAGCTCTATGCGAGCTTCACCCGTTTGCTTGAACGCGCCAATACTTTTTTCTGCAAGGTAGCTTTCATTAAGTGCTGGAGCATGAACAACACCAAGAATGGGTTCACCGTTATTAATAAGTGCAATATTTACCGTAAATTCGCCATTTTTCTTGATGAATTCCTTGGTGCCATCAATGGGGTCAACCAGCCAATACTCTTGCCATTGTTGGCGCTCTTGCCAATCTATTCCTGCGCTTTCTTCGCTTAATATCGGCATTTCGGGAGTGAGGGTTTTAAGGCCTGCAACAATAATTTGATGTGCAGCGAGATCTGCCTCAGTGACGGGACTTTCATCTTCTTTATATTCAACATTAAAGTCCTTGGCATAAATCTCCATAATCGCTTCACCAGCGCGAATACTCAGATTTAATACTTCTTCCAGCAGATCCGTATGATTCATGACTTACCCTATTAAATTTTTTGACAGTAGATAGTGTATTAGCTGCTGGACAGATTCTTCCAGCGACTGCTCGGAAGTATTTAAACATATTTCTGGACTAATTGGGGGCTCATACGCCGAATCAATGCCAGTAAAGTGTTTTATTTCTCCAGCACGCGCTTTTTTATACAAACCTTTAGGGTCTCGTTGCTCGCAAACTGCGAGCGGCGTATCTAGGTATACTTCAATAAACTCGCCGCTTGCGACTAAGTTACGCACCATGTCTCGTTCTGCTTGAAAAGGAGAGATGAAAGCGGTGAGTACCATTAGTCCCGCATCGACCATGAGTTTGCTGAGTTCACCCACTCGACGAATGTTTTCGACGCGGTCCTCATCACTGAACCCTAAGTCTTTACACAGTCCATGCCTGACATTATCCCCATCAAGGAGGTAGGTATGTATGCCTTTAGCTTGCAGTGCATGCTCAAGTGCATTGGCCACGGTGCTTTTCCCTGAGCCTGAAAAGCCTGTAAACCAAAGCACGCAAGGCTTATGACCTTTTAATTCGCTACGTTTTGTTTTATCTACGGCATAGTTATGCCAAACAATATTTTCGTCCATACTTTGCTCTATTAAAATGGAAAGACAAATGGAATAACAGTCAGTACCGTTGCTGAATAAATCAATGACAAGGGCAGTCCCATGGTGACGTAATCACGAATTCGATAGTTGCCTGCGCTATACACCATGAGGTTAGTTTGATAGCCAAAAGGTGAGATAAAGCTCGCGGATGCGCCAAAGGCTACCGCCATTACAAATGGCAGTGGATTTACATCAAAACCACTTGCCAGCGCATAGGCTACTGGGAATGAAAGTGCTGCCGCGGCATTGTTAGTGATGAGCTCGGTAAATATCACAGTCATCACAAAAATGGCGATAAATGCGCCGTAAGGACCAAAATCCCCTAACAACCACAATAAGCTCGAGGAAATCTCTGCTGCCAGTCCGGTTTCAATCATTAACTTAGCCAGTCCTATCGCACTGCCAACAATAGCGACAAGCTCAATAGGAAAGCGGCGTTTCATCTCTGGGACTTTAATTGTGCCGAGCACCACAAGTGCGGCGAGTAACACAATCAACCCTTTTACCAGCGGCACAACCCCAAAGATACTAAGGCCAACCACTGTCGCAAAACTCGCAAGTACCGTGTTGGACTTATTGCGAGATAGATGTGTTTGTAAATCTAGGCCCGAGATATACACAAATTCGCGTTTGAGATTGGGGAGTGCATAAAAATCGCTGCTTGGGGCAAGTATTAAAGAGTCGCCCGCTTGTAATTCGACCTGACCGATTCCACCTTGTAGGCGATCATGACCACGACGTATCGCAATAATAGCGGCATGAAACTGCTCCCTAAAGCGGATCTCTTTAATAGTTTTTCCAAGAAAGCGCGAAGACTGACTTACGACCACTTCCACCAAGTGCTCAACGTCTTTCTCGTGTTTATCATGGACTATTTTTAATCCATCGAAACGCTGTAACAGTGGCACTGAGTTGATGTCGCCCACAAATAGCAGAACATCACCAGCAAGAATTTCTTGTTGTGGCGTTACGGCGCAGATCCGTCGTTCACCGCGAATGATTTCAGCAAGGAATAAGTCTTTAAGGTCGCGTAGGCCGTTTTCTTCAACCGTGCGACCAACTAGCTTGGAGCTTGGCTCAACTTTTCCTTCTAAATAGAACGGTACGACCTCATCGTTATTTTTGCCGTTGTCGGGCAAATATTTGAGCATAATCGTGATGGTCAATAAACCAACACTCAGGACGGCGATACCAACTAAGGTAAAGTCAAAAAAGCCCAGCGGCGCCATCCCTGCTTCTACGGCAAAGCCATTAACAATAAGATTGGTAGAAGTACCTATCAGCGTTAACGTACCACCTAAAATAGCGGTATAAGAAAGCGGTAATAGCAGCTTAGAAGGCGCATGTGTTTTGCTCTCTTTAACGGTCGTGATCAGCGAGGCAACCACCGCCGTGTTATTGGTAAAAGATGACAAAAAGGCGGTGGATAAACCCAGTTTAATCACCGCTTTTGCGAGACTACCTTGTGCCATTGAGTGGGCGAGTTTTTTGACTAAGGTTGTTTTTTCAATCGCAATAGAAACTAGGATAAGTAGCACAAGCGTGATTAAAGACGGATTCGCATAATTCACCAACATCGATTCAAGATCGATAAGGCCAGTCAAATAACTAGTGGCGATTGCGCCTGTGAATAGCCATGCAGCGTTAATGCGTGTGGCAAAAAGACACACGACTAACGCTAGCATAATGCCTGTTAAAATGACTTGTTCCATAATGACGTCATACCTCGACTAACAGGCTAAATTGCATTATTTTAACTTCGAAATATCAAGCGCTTGCCAATGAGGGAAGTGCTTGCGAACTAATGCATTAAACTCAATCTCAAATTCACTAAACTGACTTGAGGACGTTGCTGTTGCTGCTTCAACCGTTTCCACCATACCCGCACCTATGGTTAGGTTTGATAGGCGATCAATTAAGATAAACGAGCCAGTTTCACGATTATTTAAATACTCATCCGCAACGACATTTTCTGTCAGCTCGATGGTCACGATAGCAATTTCATTTAATGATAATGAATCGGCTTGACCGTGCTCAAGTGTATTCACATCGATAGTGTGCTCGATATTTTTCACGATTGCCGCAGTTTTCTTGCTACCCAATTTAAGGTTATAACTTTTACCCAGCTGGAGTGGTGTTTCGTGCATCCATACCAGCTTAGCTGTGATCTGATTCGTCACCTGAGCAGTCGACTCTGCAGGCACAATCACATCGCCACGACTCACATCGACTTCATCTGCTAGGGTGATAGTGAATGCTTGTCCGGTTTCCACTTGGGTTAGATTGCCATCAAAAGTCACGAGTTCTTTAATGGTTGAAGTCTTACCTGATGGCAATACTTTAACCGCTTGGCCAACGCTTAAGCTACCAGAGGTTAATGTGCCTTGGAAACCACGAAAATCTAGGTTAGGACGCACTACATATTGCACCGGGAATCGCGCTTCAAAACCATGATTAGGCTCTGCTGCAGGAGAATCTTCCAGCAGTTCCAGCAATGGTTTGTCTTGATAATAAGGTGTTTTTTCTGAGCGGTTTACAACATTGTCGCCTTTAAGTGCTGACATTGGCACAAAGCGAATATCTCGTACGTTCAGTTGCTCAGCAAACTTCAAATAGTCGGCCTTTATGCGCTCAAATACGGCCTCATCAAAGTCAACAATATCCATCTTGTTTATCGCGACAACGAACTGTTTGATACCCAGTGAATCACAGATAAAGCTATGGCGTTTAGTCTGAACTTGCACACCATAACGGGCATCGACAAGGATAATAGCCAAATCACTGGTTGAAGCACCCGTAACCATATTACGTGTGTATTGCTCGTGTCCCGGCGTATCGGCAATAATAAATTTACGCTTTGCTGTCGAGAAATAGCGGTAAGCCACATCAATGGTAATACCTTGCTCACGCTCCGCTTGTAAGCCATCAACGAGTAACGCTAAATCTAGATCTTCACCCGCATTGCCGACTTTTTCATTGTCTTTGTGTAGCGCAGCTAATTGGTCTTCATAGATTTGATGGCTATCGTGTAGCAAACGGCCGATCAGCGTTGATTTACCGTCATCTACGCTGCCGCAGGTCATCATGCGCAACAAGCTCTTGTCTTGCTGACGCGCTAAGTAGGTTTCAATGCCTAATTCTTTCACTTCATTTGCTGTTGACATTAGAAATACCCCTCGCGCTTTTTCTTCTCCATTGATCCTGATGAATCATGATCAATCACTCGTCCTTCACGTTCTGATGACGTAGATAACAACATTTCTTCGATAATTCCAGTGAGCGTATCGGCTTCTGATTCAACTGCCCCCGTTAGTGGGTAACAGCCAAGTGTTCTGAAGCGTACAGATTTCATTTCAGGCACTTCACCTTCAGCAAGTGGCATGCGGTCGTCATCGACCATAATTAATGTTCCGTTACGCTCAACAACTGGTCTTGGCTTTGAGAGGTAAAGTGGCACTATCTCAATACCTTCTTGGTAGATATATTGCCAAATATCGAGCTCTGTCCAGTTTGATAATGGGAAAACTCGAATGCTTTCGCCAGGGTTCACTTGACCGTTATATGTATTCCATAACTCCGGACGTTGGTTTTTAGGATCCCAGCGATGGTGTTTATCTCTAAATGAATAAACTCGTTCTTTTGCGCGAGATTTTTCTTCATCACGGCGCGCACCACCAAAAGCCGCATCAAAGCCATATTGATCTAGCGCTTGCTTCAGGCCTTGTGTTTTCATGATATCGGTATGCTTAGATGAACCATGAACAAATGGACTGATGTTCATCTCAAGTCCTTCTGGATTTTTGTGCACAAGCAGTTCAAATCCATACTCTTTTGCTAACCTATCGCGAAACTCGATCATTTCTCTAAACTTCCAATTGGTATCAACATGGAGTAGAGGAAAAGGGATCTTCGCAGGGTAGAAAGCCTTACGAGCAAGGTGAAGCAGTACCGACGAGTCTTTACCAATCGAATACAGCATTACCGGGTTTTCAAACTCTGCGGCAACCTCTCGGATGATCTTTATGCTCTCAGCTTCGAGTTGCTGGAGATGGGTTAAAGCCATGATTAATGTCCTACTTATAAATTTAACTATCTGTGACTGTTATTACGCGACTTGCGTAATGGGTTGAGCAAAGCTACTGATTTGATTGTTCTTATTAAACCAAGCTAATTGCTCATGTAATGCTGCTACTTCACCAATAATCAATAGTGCTGGCGACTGAATATCATGCGCAGTAATAGTCTGTGCAAGTTGATCTAATTGTGTTCTTACGACACGCTGAGATTTGCGTGTGCCATTCTCAACAATTGCTACAGGTGTACTCGGCGAGCGCCCATGAGTGAGTAATTGCGCCTGAATGTGCGGCGATTTAATCACTCCCATGTATACAGCAAGCGTTTGATTCGCTTTAGCCAAGCCTTCCCAGTCGAGTTCTTGTCCATCTTGCTTACAATGTCCAGTCACAAATTGAATAGCTTGAGCATGATCTCTATGAGTTAATGGAATACCTGCATATGCGCTACATCCAGCTGCAGCAGTAATGCCAGGAACAATTTGGTATTTCACGTTATTTTCGGCCAACACTTGCACTTCTTCGCCACCGCGACCGTAAATAAATGGGTCGCCGCCTTTTATCCTACAAACCTTTTTACCTTGTTTGGCTAAATCAACCAAAATCTCGTTGGTGTGCTCTTGTTTAACGCTATGATTACCGGCTTTTTTGCCCACGCAGATTAAATCAGCGTCACGACGTACAAGATCCATGATTTCGTCTGAAACGAGGTAGTCATATACCACAACATCGGCTTGTTGCATGAGTTGTAATGCTTTAAGCGTCAGCAGCTCCGGGTCACCAGGACCCGCACCGACGACATACACCTCGCCTTCAGGTGAAGGAGTGCTTTCTAGCATGGCTTCAAGTTGAATTTGTGCATTTTCATTGTTACCAGCTTGTACTTCACCTACCACATTTGAATCAAAGACAGATTCCCAAAACTGACGGCGGTCAGCAAAGTGTTTAAAACGCGCTTTTACTTTATGTCTGAATTGACCAACAAGCGTTGCCAGCGGACCAATATGCTGTGGAATAAGGGTTTCTAACTTCTCTCGTAATCGTCTTGCAAGGACGGGCGCAGTTCCAGCACTAGATATGGCAATCGTTATAGGGTTTCTATCCACGATTGAAGGAAAAATAAAATTACACTTTGGTTGGTCATCGACTACGTTAACGAAAAGGTTGCGCGCTTCAGCAAGCTCTGCCACCTCTGCATTTACGGCTTCAATATCCGTTGCTGCAACGACTAACATGGCATTGTCTAGGTCTGATGCATCAAATGGCTTATGCCGAAGTGCAACGCTTGAATCTGCTGCTAGTGATAAAAGCTCAGTGCAAAACTCAGGTGAAACCAAAGTGACTGCTGCATTGGCTTTTAAAAAGGCGCGGCACTTTCTCAGCGCAACCTCACCACCACCTACAATCAATACAGGTTTATTTTCTAGTTTGGTAAAAATTGGCAAGTATTGCACGATAACCTCTGCTAAACATCACGACGGTTGATATCAATATTGATTGATATCGGTAATAGAGCGCAGCATATAGAGTTGCAAATGTGGGAAAAAATAATTTAAACCGACTCAATATAACCAAAAGTTATAAAGAAAGTGGCTAAATATCATTTTCTTTTTATTTCATGTGGTTAGCTTAAGTTTTTGCTGTGATTTGACGATTATAGTGTTTGGTTATGAGATATTCATTTAATGAACAATAGTAAAAACCGTATCCGACAGGTAATTGTATGCGGACATTTGTCCTATTGCTGGTGCTGCTGTATGCATTTAACTAGGGTCTGTTGACCTTTGCTGCAAAAACAAACTTGAAAGATGAACAGGCCCTCGGCTTATTACATAGAACGAAAAGGAACACGGTAATGACTTTACAATCTGATGCTCGGTTGTCGCTGAGTTTAATGGATTTGACCTCTTTGAAAGAGGACGATACGCCGGCAAGTATTCTCGCGTTATTGAATAGCATTAACCCTGATATTGGACTACCAGCGGCTATTTGTGTGTATCCGCAGTTTGTGACGTTAGTAAAAGAAGAGTTGGAAAAGCGTGAGTGGTCGCAGATAAAAGTAGCAACGGTGACCAACTTCCCATCGGGAGAGCAAAAGCTCCAGCAGGTCGTTGCACAAACTCATTTAGCAATCGCTGATGGTGCCGACGAAATTGATCTCGTGCTTCCTTATCAGCAGCTGATGGCGGGTGATCCAGATACACCTTGGCAATATGTGCATTCAAGCAAGCTTGCTTGTCAAGGTAAAGCAAAGCTCAAGGTCATCATCGAAAGTGGCGTATTGGCCAAACCAAAGCTCATTGCGGAGGCCGCGCAGCTTGCCATTATGGCGGGCGCGGACTTTGTTAAAACAAGTACAGGAAAGGTTGCTGTCAATGCTACACCAGAAGCGGCTGAAGTTATCCTTAAGGCAATCAAAAGCAGTGGTAAATCGGTTGGATTTAAAGCGGCCGGTGGAGTAAAGTCAGTAGTAGAAGCGCAGCGATATTTACGATTGGCCGAAGAAATTATGGGGGCCGAGTGGCTCAATGCCAAGAATTTTAGATTCGGCGCTTCAAGCCTATTGAGTGATGTAGCAGTGGTTGTGAATGGACAGAGCGAGTGAAGCAGAAAAGATAAAACTTGAGCATGACGCGGCTAAACTGTTTTTACGCAGTTATGAAAAGCAGTTTGCAGTGCATATGCGCCATATTTGGCACAATGAGCCCAATAAACCGGACGTCAGTTGTTATCAAGGAAAAACACAGCTCGATATAGAAATAGCCCATTTTTATGCCAGTGAGAAAGAAGCGATGGCTGTGCTTGGGCGTCCGCTGTCTCTCTCCACGCAAAGAGAGCTGGCAGCAATGAGTCAAGCCGCTGACTCCGATCAACTGAGTATCGGTTTACAGCGGTTGCTCAATCAAAAAGCCAAAAAACACTATGATTCACAACGCGTTTGGTTGTTAATTCGAAATGCTAGCCCCATTTATCATCTTGACGATTTTAAGCGCTTAAAAGCCACTTGGGAGATCCCTGATTGTCACCCATTTGAACAAGTTTGGGTGCTTTGTGATTTTTATCACGGAGATTTATTGCGTCTTTTCTGAAGACGTCGCAAAACTAAGTTTAGATTAAATGTTACTTTGCATATCTTTTACACTTGTTTTCGTTTGCTTCGTCAGTATAATGGGCATCCACTTTGCAGGGGCGTAGTTCCAATTGGTAGAACAGCGGTCTCCAAAACCGATGGTTGCGGGTTCGAGTCCTGCCGCCCCTGCCAATTCAGCAACAAGTCCACATTTAAAATAACGTGACCCAAAACCACTTAAGTCGCTTATTTGTAAATTTGGATTGAATGGATTTACCCTGTTCTATGCAGGGTTGTTGTGTCTGTATTTAAGGTAAAATTGATTATGAGCACTAATGTTGAAAACTCGTCAAGCTCGATGGACACGGTAAAGTGGCTAGCTGCTATTGCACTTCTAACTGGTGCCGTAGTTGGTAATTATCTATATGCCGATTTATCTGTTTTAGTACGCGCTGTTGGCGTAGTTGCAGCTATCGCTGCGGCTTTGGGCATTTTGGTAACGACTGAAAAAGGCCGTACCTTTATCGCTTTTGCTAAAGAATCACGTATTGAAGTACGTAAAGTTATCTGGCCAACGCGTCAGGAAGCGACTCACACTACTTTCATCGTGATCATTGCAACGGTGATTATGGCATTAATCCTATGGGGATTAGATGGTATACTTTTCCGTGCAGTAGGCTTTTTAACTGGATTGGAGATCTGATCCCATGTCGGATGAGAACAAAGAAAAGAAATTACGTTGGTACGTGATCCAAGCGTTTTCAGGTTTTGAAAAACGCGTAGCACAAACCATTATCGAGCATATTAAAATCGAAGGGTTAGAAGACCTATTCGGTGAGATCCTTGTGCCGACTGAAGAAGTGGTTGAAATGCGTGCAGGTCAGAAACGTAAATCTGAGCGTAAATTCTTCCCTGGCTATGTATTAGTTCAAATGGTAATGGACGATGCGTCTTGGCACTTGGTGAATAGTACACCGCGTGTAATGGGCTTTGTTGGTGGTACGTCAGACCGTCCTGCACCAATCAGTCAAAAAGAAGCGGATCGTATTCTTAACCGTCTGCAAGAAAATGCTGAAGCACCGAAACCTGCTACTTTATTCGAGCCGGGTGAAGTGGTTCGTGTTACAGATGGTCCATTTGCTGACTTCAACGGTGTGGTTGAAGAAGTGGATTACGAAAAGAGTCGCCTGAAAGTATCGGTACTTATTTTCGGTCGTTCAACGCCTGTAGACCTAGAATTTGGTCAGGTTGAGAAAGACAAATAAATTCTAACTTGAAAAAGTTGTCAAAGGCCGCTGATTAATCTATAATCAGCGGCCTTTTTGTTGTACGCAAAAATATGCGGCAAAAAGACTGAATTTTTTAACTGGGAAGCCGTTTGAGTACGCGTCCTCGCGCGCACGAGGCAAAGACCCACAATTGAGGTATTATCATGGCTAAGAAAGTTGAAGCTCTAATCAAGCTACAAGTTGCTGCTGGTATGGCTAACCCTAGTCCTCCAGTAGGTCCTGCACTAGGTCAACACGGTGTAAACATCATGGAATTCTGTAAAGCGTTCAACGCACGTACAGAGTCTATCGAAAAAGGCGCACCTGTTCCTGTTGTTATTTCTGTTTACAGTGACCGTTCTTTCACTTTTGAAATGAAGACTCCACCTGCGGCATACCTTCTTAAGAAGGCTGCTGGTATCAAGTCTGGTTCTGGTCGTCCTAACACTGAAAAAGTTGGTACAGTTACTCGTGCTCAACTTGAAGAGATCGTTGAGACGAAACGTCCAGATCTTACTGCTGCTGATATGGACGCAGCTGTACGCACGATTGCAGGTTCTGCACGTGCAATGGGCTTGAACGTAGAGGAGTAATTGAGAATGGCTAAATTAACTAAGCGTATGCGTACTATCCGCGAGAAAGTGGATGCGACTAAAGAGTACGAAATCAACGAAGCTGTTGCTCTTCTAAAAGAACTTGCTACTGCTAAGTTCGTTGAAAGTGTTGACGTTGCTGTAAACCTAGGTATCGATGCTCGTAAATCTGACCAAAACGTACGTGGTGCAACTGTACTACCTCACGGTACTGGTCGTGATGTACGCGTAGCGGTATTCACTCAAGGTGCAAATGCTGAAGCTGCTAAAGAAGCTGGTGCTGATTTAGTAGGTATGGAAGACCTTGCAGAGCAAGTTAAGAAAGGCGAAATGAACTTTGACGTTGTTGTTGCTTCTCCAGATGCAATGCGCGTTGTTGGTCAACTAGGTCAAATCCTAGGTCCACGTGGTCTTATGCCTAACCCTAAGACAGGTACTGTAACGCCTAACGTTGCAGAAGCTGTTAAGAACGCTAAAGCTGGTCAGGTTCGTTACCGTAACGATAAGAACGGTATCATCCACACTACTATCGGTAAAGTAGACTTTGACGCTAACCAACTTCAAGAAAACCTTGAAGCGCTAATCATCGCGCTTAAGAAGGCTAAGCCTTCTACTGCAAAAGGTACTTTCGTGAAGAAAGTAAGCATCTCTACTACGATGGGTGCTGGTGTTGCTTTAGACCAAGCTACTCTAAATACTCAAGTAGTATAATTTAGAGTTTAGCGTTTACATGGCGTAAAAATTAGACTATAATTTTGCGCCATTTTGTAGAGAAGTGTACTTCTTTACAAAGCAAAGAATTCGGGTTGAAGCGCATAATTTCGAAAATTGTTTCCATCATGGTCTACAATGAATCGATAAATTGCGCTTCCGTCCAAGACCGTAGGTGGCTTCGGCCTTAATCGTCCTACGTAGACGGTGTGAATCCCAGCTAGATTTTCCTAATCTTCTGGCTCTCGCCGTAAAAAGCATCTCTGCTAAAGTTTTTAGCAGGGTAGAGTAGAACTGAAAAACATGTTTGTTTTTCTATAAACCAGGAGTAACACCCATGGCTTTAAATCTTCAAGACAAAAAAGCAATTGTTGCTGAAGTCAACGAAGCTGCCAAAGGTGCTCTTTCAGCAGTTGTTGCTGATTCTCGTGGTGTAACAGTAGGTGCAATCACTGCTCTTCGTAAAGAAGCTCGTGAAGCTGGTGTATGGATGAAAGTTGTTCGTAACACCCTAGCTAGACGTGCGGTTGAAGGCACTGATTACGAATGCCTTAATGAATCACTAGTTGGTCCAAGCCTAATCGCTTTCTCTTCAGAGCACCCTGGTGCTGCTGCGCGTATCTTTGCAGATTTCGCGAAAAAGAACGAAGCATTTGAGCTTAAAACTGCTGCATTCGAAGGCAAAATCGTTGACGTAGATATGCTTGCTAAGCTACCTACTTACGACGAAGCTGTTGCACGCTTAATGAGCGCTATGAAAGAAGCGTCTGCTGGCAAATTGTGTAAAACAATTGAAGCGGTACGTGTACAGAAAGCTGAGCAAGCTGCTTAATTTAAGCAACGCTCCTTTCTTTAATAAATTTTTTGAACCGCATGGGTTCGTAAATAATTAGGAAATTTGAAATGTCTGTAACTAAAGACCAAATCCTTGACGCTATTGCTGAAATGTCAGTAATGGAAGTTGTTGAACTAGTTGAAGCTATGGAAGAGAAGTTCGGTGTAACTGCAGCTGCTGCTGTTGTTGCTGCTGGTCCTGCTGAAGCTGCTGAAGAAAAGACTGAGTTCGACGTAATCCTAGCTGCTGCTGGCGGTAACAAAGTTGCTGCAATCAAAGCGGTACGTGGCGCAACAGGTCTAGGCCTTAAAGAAGCTAAAGCTCTAGTTGAGTCTGCTCCTGCACCTATCAAAGAAGGTGTATCTAAGGAAGAAGCTGAAGCTCTTAAGAAAGATCTTGAAGAAGCTGGTGCTCAAGTTGAGATCAAGTAATCTAGCTCCCGCTAGGTTCGCTGCCTGAGAAATCAGGCAAGGGCTGGTGATTATTTAATCACCGGCCCTTTTGCGCTATAGAGATATGCATTTCTATCGTGCATAAATCTTCGAATTTCACTGTAATTTTCAATAACTTAGAAGTTTTTGTTGAAAATCGCAATGGCATTTGAAGTAACACTAATTTGATGACATTAACGATTTGAATATAGCCTGAATTGTGCTCATTTAAGCCGTTAGTTAAGCAAGTTAGTGTGACAATTTAGATGTTGTTATCATGGCTTAGATGCCAGTGAAGTCTGTTCAATTTTGGACAGGTTGGGTCAAAGATCAGCAAGCTGAGGAACCCCATGGCTTACTCTTATTCTGAAAAGAAACGTATCCGTAAGGATTTTGGTAAACGTCCACAGGTTTTGGACATACCTTTCCTACTGCAAATGCAGTTGGAATCGTTCGATAAGTTCATTGCGCCTGATGCCGATGGCGATACTGGATTGGAAGCTGCTTTCCGTTCTGTATTCCCTATCAAGAGCTACTCGGGCAACTCTGAACTTCAATACGTCAGTTATCGTATTGGCGAGCCAGTATTTGACGTTAAAGAATGTCAAATTCGCGGTGTGACATATTCTGCTCCACTTCGCGTTAAACTACGTCTTGTGCTAATGGACAAAGATGCACCTGGCACAGTCAAAGACATAAAAGAGCAAGAAGTTTACATGGGCGAAATCCCGCTCATGACAGACACCGGTACTTTTGTAATCAATGGTACTGAGCGTGTTATCGTTTCTCAGCTACACCGTTCACCTGGTGTATTCTTTGATAACGACCGTGGTAAATCACACTCATCTGGTAAAGTGTTATATAACGCACGTGTGATCCCTTACCGTGGTTCATGGCTTGACTTTGAATTCGACGTTAAAGATAACCTTTACGTTCGTATTGACCGTCGCCGTAAACTACCAGCATCTATCATCTTACGTGCACTAGAGTTCACTTCAGAAGAAATCTTGGCACTATTCTTTGAAACGACAAGTTTCGAAGTAAAAGATGGCAAAGTGTTGATGGAACTTGTGCCTTCACGCCTACGTGGTGAAACCGCTGCATTTGATATTAAAGATGCAAACGGTGACGTATTGGTTGAAAAAGGCCGTCGTATTACTGCACGCCACATTAAGAGCATCGAAAAGCAAGGCATCGACACTCTTGAAGTACCGCATGAGTACATCATCGGTCGTGTTGTTGCTAAAAACTATATCGACGAATCAACAGGCGAAGTGATTGCAGAAGCGAACACTGAACTATCACTAGAGCTTATGGCTGAATTGGTGAAAGCGGGTCACTCAAAGATCGATACGCTTTACATCAACGAAGTAGACAGCGGTGCGTACATGTCAGAGACATTACGTGTTGATTCTACTAACAATCGCCTAGAAGCATTGGTAGAAATCTATCGCATGATGCGCCCTGGTGAGCCACCAACAAAAGAAGCTGCAGAAGCGTTATTTGATAACCTATTCTTCTCTGAAGAGCGCTACGACCTTTCAACGGTTGGTCGTATGAAGTTCAATAGCCGTGTTGGTTATGATTCAGACGAAGGTGACGGTACGTTATCTAAAGAAGATATCGTGAGCGTGATGAAGGTATTGATCGACATCCGTAACGGTAAAGGCGATGTTGATGACATCGACCACTTAGGTAACCGTCGTATCCGTTCTGTAGGTGAAATGGCTGAAAACCAATTCCGTGTCGGCCTTGTACGTGTTGAGCGTGCAGTACGTGAGCGTCTAAGTCTTGGTGACCTAGATAACGTTATGCCACAGGATTTGATCAACGCTAAGCCAATCTCTGCAGCAGTAAAAGAATTCTTTGGTTCTTCACAGCTTTCACAGTTTATGGACCAGAACAACCCGCTTTCAGAAGTAACGCACAAGCGTCGTATTTCTGCATTAGGTCCGGGTGGTCTAACTCGTGAGCGTGCTGGCTTCGAAGTACGTGACGTACACGTAACGCACTACGGTCGTGTTTGTCCTATCGAAACGCCTGAAGGTCCAAACATCGGTCTAATCAACTCGCTATCTACTTACGCGCGTACAAACGACTATGGTTTCTTAGAGACTCCATACCGCAAAGTAGTAGACGGTATCGTTACTGACGATGTTGATTACCTATCAGCAATTGAAGAAGGTCAGTTCGTTATCGCACAGGCGAATACAACGCTAACTGATGATAACCAATTTGCTGAAGAATTGATTCCATGTCGTTTTAAAGGTGAATCAACCTTTATGCCAAGCGACAGCATCCAGTATATGGACGTATCTCCACAGCAGGTAATCTCTGTGGCGGCAGCGCTTATCCCATTCCTAGAACACGATGACGCGAACCGCGCATTGATGGGATCGAACATGCAACGTCAAGCTGTACCTACACTACGTGCTGATAAGCCGTTAGTTGGTACTGGTATTGAGCGTACACTAGCGAAAGACTCTGGTGTAACAATCGTTGCTAAGCGTGGCGGTATCGTTAAGTATGCTGATGCAAGCCGTATTGTTGTTAACGTTAATGAAGATGAGCGCATCCAAGGTGAAGCGGGCATCGACATCTATAACTTAACTAAGTACACACGTTCAAACCAAAACACTTGTATCAACCAGAAACCAACTTGTATGGTTGGTGAGCCGGTGGTACGTGGTGACGTGCTTGCTGATGGTCCTTCAACAGACCTAGGTGACTTAGCACTTGGTCAGAACCTACGCGTAGCGTTCATGCCTTGGAATGGTTACAACTTCGAGGATTCAATCCTACTTTCAGAGAATGTTGTAAAAGAAGATCGTCTAACGACTATCCACATTCAAGAGCTTCAGTGTATTGCTCGTGATACTAAGCTTGGTCCAGAAGAAATCACTGCGGATATTCCAAACGTTGGTGAGTCTGCACTAGGTAAGCTTGACGAATCAGGCGTTGTATATATCGGTGCTGAAGTGAAAGGCGGCGACATCCTTGTAGGTAAAGTAACGCCTAAAGGTGAAACGCAGCTAACACCTGAAGAAAAGCTACTACGCGCTATCTTCGGTGAAAAAGCGTCTGACGTTAAAGACAGCTCACTACGTGTACCAAACTCTGTATCTGGTACGGTTATCGACGTACAAGTGTTTACGCGTGACGGTGTTGAAAAAGACAAACGTGCACTTGAAGTTGAAGATATGCAGCTTCGCGAAGCGAAGAAAGACTTCAACGAAGAGTTCAGAATCCTTGAAGGCGGTATCCTGACTCACGCTCGTAACCTACTGATTAAATCAGGTATGAGTGAAGAGCAGCTTGCTGGCTTTAACACTGAGAAGCTACTAACACAAAGCCTTGCTGATGAAGAGCATCAAGCAGAGCTTGAGCAACTAGCTGCACAGTATGACGAGCTTAAAGCTGACTACGATAAGCGTTTCGAAAACAAGCGTCGTAAGATCACTCAAGGTGATGACCTAGCACCTGGCGTACTTAAGATTGTTAAAGTATACCTAGCTGTTAAACGTCGTATCCAACCTGGTGATAAGATGGCGGGTCGTCACGGTAACAAGGGTGTAATCTCAACTATCGTTCCTGTTGAAGACATGCCTTACGATGATAAAGGTCGTACTGTAGATATCGTACTTAACCCGCTGGGTGTACCATCACGTATGAACATCGGTCAGATCCTAGAAACTCACATGGGTCTAGCTGCTCGTGGTATCGGTGAACGTCTTGAAGAAATGATGAAAGAGCAACGTGAAATTCACGAGCTACGCGAATTCATCAAGAAAGCTTACGAAATCGGTGACTGCCGTCAGAAAGTAGATATTGCTAACTTCTCTGATGATGAAATCCGTCGCTTGGCAGATAACCTTAAAGGTGGTCTTCCAATCGCAACACCAGCATTTGATGGTGCACGTGAAGCTGAAATCAAAGACATGCTAGAGCTTGGTGGTTATCCAAGAAGTGGTCAGGTAACGTTATATGATGGTCGTACTGGTGATGCATTTGAGCGTCAAGTGACAGTAGGCTACATGTACATGCTGAAACTGAACCACCTTGTTGATGACAAGATGCACGCGCGTTCAACAGGTTCTTACAGCCTAGTTACTCAGCAGCCGCTGGGTGGTAAGGCACAGTTCGGTGGTCAGCGTTTCGGTGAGATGGAGGTATGGGCACTAGAAGCATACGGTGCTGCCTACACGCTACAAGAAATGTTGACAGTGAAGTCGGATGACGTTAACGGTCGTACTAAGATGTATAAGAACATCGTAGACGGTAACCACAAGATGGAACCGGGTATGCCTGAGTCGTTCAACGTACTGTTGAAAGAAATCCGCTCGCTAGGTATCAACATCGAGTTGGAAGAAATTTAATCCGACCGCCGCAGTGCGCTGCGGCGTTGCATAACTGCAACCGGACTGAAAAGAATGTAGGGGCAAGCATGGCTTGCCCTCAAGATTAACCTCCGACAGGAGAGCTAAGGTGAAAGACTTACTTAAGTTTCTGAAGCAACAAAATAAGACCGAAGAATTCGATGCAATTCGCATTGGTCTTGCTTCGCCAGACATGGTGCGTTCATGGTCTTACGGTGAAGTAAAGAAACCTGAGACAATCAACTACCGTACTTTCAAGCCTGAGCGTGATGGCTTATTCTGTGCCCGTATCTTCGGCCCAGTAAAAGATTACGAGTGTTTGTGTGGTAAATACAAGCGCTTGAAGCACCGTGGTGTTATCTGTGAAAAGTGTGGCGTTGAAGTAACGCTAACAAAAGTACGTCGTGACCGTATGGGTCACATCGAGCTGGCTAGCCCAGTTGCGCATATTTGGTTCTTGAAATCACTTCCGTCACGTATCGGCCTAATGCTAGATATGACGCTTCGTGATATCGAGCGCGTACTTTATTTCGAATCATTCGTGGTAACTGAGCCAGGTATGACTACGCTAGAGCGCGGTCAACTACTAGGTGAAGAAGAATACCTAGATGCACTTGAAGAGCACGGTGATGAGTTTGAAGCGAAGATGGGTGCAGAAGCTGTACTTGATCTACTTCGTGACCTAGACCTTGGTCAGTTAATCGCTGAAATGCGTGAAGAGTTGCCAACAATCAACTCTGAAACTAAGCGTAAGAAAATCACTAAGCGTCTTAAACTAATGGAAGCGTTCCACCAATCAGGTAACAACCCTGAGTGGATGGTAATGAGCGTGCTACCGGTTCTTCCACCAGATCTACGTCCTCTAGTACCACTAGACGGCGGTCGTTTTGCGACTTCAGATCTGAACGACCTTTACCGTCGTGTGATCAACCGTAACAACCGTTTGAAGCGTCTTCTAGACCTAGCTGCACCAGACATCATCGTACGTAACGAAAAGCGTATGCTTCAAGAAGCGGTTGATGCGCTACTTGATAATGGTCGTCGTGGCCGTGCAATTACAGGTTCTAACAAGCGTCCACTGAAGTCGCTTGCTGACATGATCAAAGGTAAGCAAGGTCGTTTCCGTCAAAACCTTCTAGGTAAGCGTGTTGACTACTCAGGCCGTTCTGTTATCACCGTTGGTCCTACACTGAAACTACATCAGTGTGGCCTACCTAAGAAGATGGCACTTGAGCTATTCAAGCCATTTATCTACGGTAAACTAGAGCGCCGTGGTATGGCGACAACCATCAAAGCTGCGAAGAAGATGGTTGAGCGTGAAGTACCAGAGGTTTGGGACGTACTAGACGAAGTTATCCGTGAGCACCCGGTTTTACTTAACCGTGCGCCAACACTTCACCGTCTAGGTATCCAAGCATTCGAACCTGTACTTATCGAAGGTAAAGCGATCCACCTGCACCCGCTAGTGTGTGCGGCGTATAACGCTGACTTCGATGGTGACCAAATGGCTGTTCACGTACCACTGACGCTTGAAGCGCAGTTGGAAGCGCGTGCATTGATGATGTCTACCAACAACATCCTAGCACCAGCTAACGGTGAACCAATCATCGTTCCTTCACAGGACGTTGTACTAGGTCTTTACTACATGACTCGCGATCGCATCAACGGTAAAGGTGAAGGTTTAGTATTTAAAGATGCTAAAGAAGCTGAAAAAGCATACCGTGTAGGTGCTGCTGAGCTTCACGCTCGTGTTAAAGTGCGTATCACAGAAGTGACTATCGACGAAGAAACACGTGAGCGCGGCACTTTAACTCACCTAGTAGATACGACAGTAGGTCGTGCAATCCTTTCATTGAATATCCCTGAAGGCTTGCCGTTTGAACTGATCAACAAACCACTAGGTAAGAAACAAATTTCTGGTCTTCTTAACGAGTGTTACCGTCGTCTAGGTCTTAAAGATACTGTTATCTTTGCTGACCAAGTGATGTATACCGGTTTCCACTACGCGATGAAGTCAGGTGTTTCTATCGGTATCAATGACATGGTAATCCCACCAACTAAAGGTGAGATCATCGATCGTGCGGAAGCTGAAGTTGCAGAAATCAACCAACAGTTCCAATCAGGTCTTGTAACTGCCGGTGAGAAATACAACAAAGTTATCGATATCTGGTCACGTGTAAACGAAAACCTTTCTCGCGAGATGATGGCTAACCTTTCAAAAGAAACGGTTATCAACGCTGAAGGTAACGAAGAAGAGCAACCGTCATTTAACTCAGTGTTTATGATGGCAGACTCAGGCGCTCGTGGTAGTGCAGCTCAGATCCGTCAGCTAGCGGGTATGCGTGGTCTAATGGCACGTCCAGATGGTTCAATCATCGAAACGCCGATTACAGCGAACTTCCGTGAAGGTCTAAACGTACTACAGTACTTTATCTCGACGCACGGTGCGCGTAAGGGTCTAGCGGATACGGCACTTAAGACAGCGAACTCGGGTTACCTAACTCGTCGTCTAGTAGACGTAGCACAAGATTTGGTTATCAATGAATCAGACTGTGGTACCGAAGAAGGTCTAGTAATGAAGCCGCTAATTGAAGGTGGTGACGTTGTAGAGCCGCTTCGTGAGCGCGTACTAGGTCGTGTTGTTGCTGAAGACGTGGTTAAGCCTGGTACAACAGAAGTACTGGTTGAACGTAACGTAATGATTGACGAAAAACTGTGTGACCTTCTAGAAGAGCACTCAGTAGACGAAGTTAAAGTACGTTCTGTAATCACCTGTCAAAACGACTTTGGTGTGTGTGCACACTGTTATGGTCGTGACTTGGCACGTGGCCACATCATCAACCCTGGTGAAGCAGTTGGTGTAATCGCGGCACAGTCAATCGGTGAGCCGGGTACACAGCTTACGATGCGTACATTCCACATCGGTGGTGCGGCATCACGAGCTTCTGCAGAGAACAGTGTTCAAGTTAAGAACAATGGTAATCTGAAACTTCACAATGCGAAGTTTGTAATCAATGCTGATGGCAAAATCGTTATCACGTCTCGTTCAACTGAGATCACGATAATCGATGAACACGGTCGTGAGAAAGAGCGTTATAAAGTTCCTTACGGTGCAGTATTAACTGTACAAGATGGTGCTGACGTTAAAGGTAACGATATCGTTGCTACTTGGGACCCGCATAGCCACCCAATCATCATTGAACATGAGTCAAAAGTATCGTTCAGCGATATCGATGATTCAAACACTGAAGCACAGACTGATGAATTAACTGGTCTAACACGTGTGGTTGTTAAGGATCTTGCGAAAGTAAACGCGAAAGAGCCTAAACTAATCATTGAGAACGAAGAACGTGGTCTTCAAGAGATCCGTCTACCTTCATTCACAACGATTGAAATCACAGATGGTGCAACAGTACTACCTGGTTCGGTACTGGCTCGTATTCCACAAGAAGGTTCGAAGACTCGTGACATCACGGGTGGTCTACCTCGAGTTGCTGACCTATTCGAAGCGCGTAAGCCAAAAGATCCTGCAATCCTTGCAGAAATCACAGGTACCGTTAGCTTCGGTAAAGAGACTAAAGGTAAGAAACGTCTTGTGATCACACCGGAAGAGGGTGATGCATACGAAGAGATGATCCCGAAATGGCGTCAGCTTAACGTGTTCGAAGGTGAGCAAGTGGCTAAAGGTGAAGTAATCGCCGATGGTCCAGAGTCTCCGCACGACATCCTACGTCTACGTGGTGTTACTGATGTATCTAACTACATCACTAACGAAGTACAAGAAGTATACCGTCTACAGGGCGTAAAGATTAACGATAAACACATTGAGACTATCGTTCGTCAGATGCTTCGTAAGTGTATCATCCTTGATGGTGGTGACAGTGAATTCCTAGTAGGCGAGCAAGCTGAAGTTGCACGTGTAAACATCGCTAACCGTGAACTAGAAATGCAAGGTAAGATCCCAGCTAAGTTTGAAATCCAACTAATGGGTATTACTAAAGCGTCACTTGCGACTGAATCGTTTATTTCTGCGGCATCGTTCCAGGAAACAACACGTGTTCTAACCGAAGCTGCGGTTAACGGTAAGAGCGATGAGCTACGTGGTCTGAAAGAAAACGTAATCGTGGGTCGTTTGATCCCAGCGGGTACAGGTTTCGCATACCATGAAGAGCGCATCAACCGTCGTAAGCAAGGTGAAGCAGCTGTTGAAGAGCAAACAGTAAGTGCTGAAGAGGCAACTCAAGCGCTAACAGACGCACTAAACGCTGATTTACTAGGTGGCAACGAGTAATCCTCGCCATTTAGCGAATTAATTGAAAAACCGCTGTGTGAATACAGCGGTTTTTTTATGCCTTTTCAACTCGCAGGTCGAATTGCCATCAAAGCGTCACATCAATATGTATACTGCAACAAAGGTTTTTCAATGCAATCGCTAACTTTTGTTAACTTTCAATAGCTTCGCAGACAAAACCATCCGAATTGCATACATTTACTTAGCGCTGATGACGACTTTTGGTTGACAGGTTAAACTTTGGTCATTAAAATTCGGCCACCCATTTTAGTCGTTCAAGAAAATTGGATTTGACCTAAATGGTAAGATTTTATTTTTCAGTAGTAATTTATTAATTCAGGAGCTATTTAATGGCAACTATTAACCAGCTAGTGCGTAAGCCACGTCGTAGCAAGGTTACAAAGAGCAACTCTGCTGCTCTTAAAGCTTGTCCACAAAAGCGTGGTGTATGTACTCGTGTATATACAACAACACCTAAGAAACCAAACTCTGCATTACGTAAAGTAGCGCGTGTACGTTTAACTAACGGTTTCGAAGTAACTTCATACATTGGTGGTGAAGGTCACAACCTACAAGAGCACAGTGTAATCCTAATCCGTGGTGGTCGTGTTAAAGACTTACCAGGTGTGCGTTTCCACACTGTTCGTGGTGCACTTGACTGTGCAGGCGTAAACGACCGTAGACAGGCTCGTTCTAAGTACGGTGCAAAACGTCCTAAGGGCTAATGGTTCTCCGTTAGTAAGGCCAAGCACTTAAGTTTTAAATTTTTATATATTGTTTTGGGAATCCGTGTTTAGCACGGACCTGAAGATACCGGAGAAAGAAAATGCCTAGAAGACGCGTAATAGGTCAACGTAAAATTCTTCCAGATCCGAAGTTCGGATCAGAGCTTCTTGCTAAATTCGTTAACGTAGTAATGCTTGACGGCAAGAAATCTACTGCTGAAAAAATCGTATATGGTGCGCTAGACGTGGCTGCTGAAAAATCAGGCAAGTCGCACCTAGAAATCTTTGAATCTGCACTTGATAACGTTCGCCCACAGGTAGAGGTTAAATCTCGCCGTGTTGGTGGTTCAACGTACCAAGTACCAGTTGAAGTACGTCCAGTGCGTCGTAACGCACTAGGTATGCGTTGGTTGGTTGAAGCTGCACGTAAGCGTGGCGAAAAATCAATGGGTCTTCGTCTTGCTCAAGAGATGATCGACGCTGCTGAAAACAAAGGCACTGCGGTTAAGAAACGTGAAGACGTTCACCGTATGGCTGAAGCGAACAAAGCATTCGCTCACTACCGTTGGTAATCTGCTAACACCCTTTAAGAGGATATTATGGCACGGACAACTCCGATTGAGCGCTACCGTAACATTGGTATATGTGCTCACGTAGATGCGGGTAAAACAACTACGACCGAGCGCGTACTTTTCTATACTGGTCTTTCTCATAAGATTGGTGAGGTACACGACGGTGCCGCAACTATGGACTGGATGGAGCAGGAGCAAGAGCGTGGTATCACGATCACTTCTGCTGCAACGACGTGTTTCTGGAAAGGGATGGATGCTCAGTTTGATGAGCATCGTGTAAACATCATCGATACTCCAGGACATGTAGATTTTACTATCGAAGTAGAGCGTTCATTGCGCGTACTTGATGGTGCTGTTGTTGTGTTATGTGCTTCATCAGGTGTGCAACCGCAAACTGAGACCGTTTGGCGTCAGGCAAACAAATACGAAGTACCACGTATGATTTTCGTCAATAAGATGGATCGTACGGGAGCAAACTTCTTGTCTGTTGTTGAACAAGTTAAAAAACGTCTCGGTGCTACACCTGTGCCTATTCAGCTACCAATTGGTGCTGAAGATGAATTTAAAGGTGTTATTGACCTTATCAAGATGAAAGCGATTAACTGGAATGAAGAAGACCAGGGGATGACTTTCAACTATGAAGAGGTCCCTGCAGATCTTCTTGAGCTTGCTGAAGAATGGCGTTCTCATCTAATTGAGAGCGCTGCAGAAGCTTCTGAAGAGCTAATGGAAAAATATCTTGAAGATGGTGAGTTGAGCGAAGAAGAGATTAAATCAGCCCTTCGCCAACGCACATTGGCCAATGAAATTGTGCCAATGACGACAGGTAGTGCATTCAAGAACAAAGGTGTTCAGGCTGTGCTTGACGCTGTGATTGAATTCATGCCTTCGCCTACTGAAGTAAAAGCTATCCAAGGTGTCTTAGAAGACGAAACCGAAGATACGCGTGAAGCTGACGATAATGCACCGTTTGCGGCGCTTGCATTTAAGATCGCAACCGATCCATTCGTTGGCACACTTACTTTCTTCCGAGTTTACTCTGGTAAAGTTAGCCAAGGTGATTCGGTACTAAATCCTGTTAAAGGTAAAAAAGAGCGTTTTGGACGTATAGTTCAAATGCACTCAAACTCGCGTGAAGAGATTAAAGAAGTTCATGCGGGTGACATCGCGGCTGCTATCGGCCTAAAAGATGTGACTACTGGTGATACACTTTGTGCTCAAGATGCCCCAATTACGTTAGAACGTATGGAGTTCCCTGAGCCTGTAATCTCGGTCGCAGTAGAACCTAAAACAGTAGCTGACCAAGAAAAAATGGGCGTTGCGCTTGGTAAACTTGCAGCAGAAGATCCTTCATTCCGTGTAGAAACGGACGAAGAATCAGGTCAGACGATTATCTCTGGTATGGGTGAACTTCACTTAGATATCATTGTTGATCGTATGAAGCGTGAGTTTAACGTTGTGTGTAACGTTGGTAAGCCTCAGGTTGCATACCGCGAAACTATCCGAGCTTCTGTTGAAGCTGAAGGTAAGTTTGTGCGTCAATCTGGTGGTCGTGGTCAATATGGTCACGTTTGGTTGAAGCTAGAACCAATGGATGTCTCTGATGATGATGCGCCAATATACGAATTCGTTAACGAAATCGTAGGAGGTACAGTACCAAAAGAGTATATCCCAGCGGTTGATAAAGGTATTCAAGAGCAGATGAAGCAAGGTGTTCTTGCTGGTTATCCGCTATTGGGTGTTAAAGCTACCCTGTTTGATGGCTCGTTCCACGATGTTGACTCAAACGAGATGGCGTTTAAGATCGCAGGTTCGATGGGCTTTAGAAAGGGCGCGCTTGAAGCAAGTCCGGTTCTACTTGAGCCTGTCATGAAAGTAGAAGTAATCACCCCTGAAGAAAACATGGGTGATGTAGTAGGCGACTTAAACCGTCGTCGTGGCATAATTGAAGGCATGGAAGAAGCTTTTGGTGGCTCGAAGCAAATTAATGCTCAGGTACCGCTTTCTGAAATGTTTGGTTATGCAACAGACTTACGCTCCGCTACACAAGGGCGCGCATCATACTCTATGGAATTCCTAAAGTATGCTGAAGCGGCTAAAAACGTAGCTGATGCAATAATTGCAGCTCGCGCTGTTAAGTAATTTTAGTTCGGTCCGGTCTTAGGGCTGGACTTTAATTTCTTTATAGGAAATTTGAAAATGGCAAAAGAAAAGTTTGAACGCGTAAAACCGCACGTAAACGTTGGTACTATCGGCCACGTTGACCACGGTAAAACTACACTAACTGCAGCAATCACTAACGTACTTGCAAAAGTATACGGTGGTACAGCAAAAGACTTCGCATCAATCGATAACGCTCCAGAAGAGCGTGAGCGTGGT